>DASXOU010001061.1:0-11058 GCA_036494045.1 Polyangia bacterium
TCGGCGGCGCGTCGCGAGCGCGTCAGCACCATCGCCGCCACGATGGGCACGACGTCGGCGTGATCGATCGCCGCCAGCGTCGCCGCCACGCCCGCGCCGTACGCCAGGTGCGCCCCGAGCGCGTAGCCGTGCAAGCGCAACGGATAGCGATGCGGCCAGGCCGCGAGCCGCAGCGCGGGCAACAAGAGGTTGTCGCCGAGGATCCACACCGCGACCGAAAATTTCGCGACCCCGGCCGGGCTCCACGCGCGCGGCACCGACGCGCGCCACAGGCCATAGGCGCCGCCCCAGGCCGCGCCGAAGCCGTAGTGAATGACGTCGCCGAGCCGCTCCTTTTGCCGCGCGTCGAGCGGCCCGCGCTGCGCCACCCCCTCGACCAGGCGCCGCGCCGCCGTCTCGAGCGCGCTCTCGTCCGCTTGCTCGGGCTCGGGCGGGGCGAACGCGTCGGCCGGCGTCTCCGGCGCGACCCTGGCGGTGACGCGAAAGAACAGCGACTGCGCGGCGGCCCCGACGGCGCCCGCCGCCAGCCCCTCGAGCAGCGCCCGCACCGGCGTCTTCCTTCGTCGCATGCACGACCTCCTTGCCACTGTGCGTTGCAACATTCGCGCACGCGCGCGGCTCTGCTACGTTCGCGGCATGAAGCGACACGCGGGGCTGTGGGCGGCGATAGCGTTGGTGCTGGCGGTCGCCGGCTGGGTCGGCTGGCGCCTCGTCGCGCACATGCGGGCGCGCATGAATCCCGGCGCCACGCTGGTCCTCACCGTCGACGCCAGCCATCCCTTCGTCGCCGGCGTCGCCCCCGCCGAGGCGCGCCGCCGCACGCTCGAGGTGATGCGCGAGCGCCTCGACAAGCTGGCGCCGCTCGCGCTCTTCGCCGCCGACGGCGACCGCGTCACGATCCAGCTCGCGCGCAGCGACGACGCCGCGCACGTGGCGCGCCTGCTGGCGCGCAGCGGCCGCCTCGAGTTCAAGATCGTCGACGACGGCAGCGAGTACATGAAAGGGCTGTCCGGCTTCGTCGTCGCGAATCACGCCGAGCTCGTCGACGTCGAGATCGGCCGCGACGGCTGGACCGAGCGCGACAGCGGCGCGCCGCACAGCGACGTCTATTTGCGCGCGCCCGCTCGCGACAAGCTCGCCGGCGCCTTCCGCGACGCCGCCGCCACCAAGCCGCTACCGTCCGATCACATCGTCGCGTTCGAGCGCAAGCCCACCTCCGACGGAAAGTACGCGTGGCGCAGCTACTACTTGTTCGCGCGCAACGAGGTCGACGGCGATCGTATCTCGGACGTCGAAGTCAGCTGGGACCAACAGACCGGGCGTCCCGAAGTGTCGCTGACCTTCGACGCCGACGGCGCCAAGGCCTTCGAAGCCGCCACCGCGCGCGCCGTCGGCAAGAAGCTCGCGATCGTCCTCGAAGGCACCGTGCAATCCGCGCCGGTCATCGAATCCAAGATCGCCGGCGGCCGCGCGCGCATCACCGTCGGCGACAGCGATCCGCTCGCGATGCAAGAGGAGGCAAAGGATCTCATCGCCGTCCTCAAGGTCGGCAGCCTCGCCGCGCCGGTCACGCTCGTCGCGACGCGCGCGCCGAAGCCTTAGCCCGGAATCGTGCCCGGCCCGCGCGTCGGCGAGCGCCGCTTGCCCAGCCGCACCTGCACCTCCTCGACGGCGCGCTCGTTCGCCTTCACCACTTTGACGAGCACGTTGCCGAAGCGCACGCTCTCGCCCTCGCGCGGAATGTGCCTGAGCTTCTCCAGCACCAACCCCGCCATCGACTCGTACTCTTCGCCCTCGGGCAGCTCCATGCGCAGCTGCCGATTGACCTCGCGCACCGCCGTCCGCGCGCTCACCCGCCACACGCCCTCGGCCTCCTTGCGAATGTTCTGCGCGGCCACGTCGTGCTCGTCCTCGATCTCGCCCACGATCTCCTCGAGGATGTCCTCGATGGTCGCGATCCCGACGGCGCCGCCGTACTCGTCGACGACGATGGCCATGCCCTGGCGCGCGCGCTGCAGCTCGACGAGGAGATCGACCGCCGGCTGATTGGGCGGCACGAAGATGGGCGCGCGCGCGAGCATCCCCACCTTCTGATCGCCGCGCCCCGCCTTCAAGATGTCGAACGCGTGCACGGTGCCGACGATGCGATCGACGCGCTCGCGATACACCGGAAAGCGCGTGTACTGCGACTCCTCGATCTGCCGCGCCGCCGTTGACAAATCGGCCGTCTCCGCCAGCGCCACCACGTCCGACAGCGGCACCATCACGTCGTCGACGGTGGTGTCGGTGAAGTCGAAGATGCGGGAAATCATGCGCCGCTCGCCTTCGGTGATTTCCCCGCGCCGCGACGCCGGCGTCTTCAGGAGCGCCTCCAGCTCCTCGCGCGTCACCAGTTTGCGCTCGACGATGCCGAGCTTGCGCATGATCATCGTCGACAGCTTGGTCAGCGGCGCCACCACCAGCAGAAACAGCTTGGAGGCGAACCACAGCGGATAGACGAGCCGCCGCGCCCAGCGATCGGCCGACTGCTGACCGATTGTCTTGGGCACGATCTCGCCGAAGATGACCAGCACCGGCGTCATGCACAAGAGGAGGTACAGCTCCGCGCGCTCGGGCTTCACCACCTTGTGCAGCGCGAAGGTCATCGTCACCGTCGACAGGATGACGGCGAGCTGCGTGCCGAACAGCGTCGTCGCCAAGAAGCGCTGCTTGTTCTCGAGGAAGCGCTCGAGCAGGCGCGCCGAGCGCATCCCCGCTTCGGCGTCCTTGCGCAACAGGATGCGATCGGCCGAGATCACCGACAGCTCCGCCGCGCCGAAGAACATCTCGAGCAAGAGGCACACGCCGGAGACGGCGAACGCCGGCCACATCACCTGCAGCCACCACGGCCAATGTGCGAACCCGAGCGCGCTCACTGGCGGGTCTCCTTCTCGTCCGCGATCTCGCCGAACAATTCCTCGAGCAGATCCTCCATCGTCACCAGCCCCGCCAACCGCCCGTACTCGTCGACGACGAGCGCCACGTGCGTGCGCTTGCGCTGGAACTCGCGGAACAGCTGATCGCACTTGGTCGTGCGCGGCACGAACAAGACCGGATGCAACAGATCCTGCACCGTGTGCCCCTCGAGCGCGCCCCACGAGTAGCCGCTCAGATCCTTCGCCAGCAGCACGCCGACCACTTCCATCGCCCCACGCGCCGGCCGCTTGCCGTCGGCGCCGCGCGGCATCACCTTCGGCGTCTTGTAGATGGGCACGCGCGAATAGCGCTCGGCCGCGATCTGCTCGACCATGCGCGACAGCGGCATCTCGTACGGCAGCGCGAACACCTTCTCCGCCGGCGTCATCACCTTGCCGACGGTGGTGTCGCCGAACTCGAACACGTTGTGGATGAGCCGCCGCTCCGCCACCTGCAGCTCGCCCTCTTCCGAACCGACGTCGACGAGCGAGCGAAACTCCTCCTCGCGCAGCCCCTCCTCGTGGGTCATCGGCCGCGCGCCGATGATGGTCAGCACCGCCGACGCGATCGACTGCAAGAACACGCGCACCGGCGTGATCACGTAGGCCAGCAGCTGCAGCGGCGCCGACACCACGCGCGCCCAACGCTCGCCGAGGCGCAGCGCCAGCGACTTCGGCGTCATCTCGCCGAAAAATAGAATCAGCGGCAGCATGGCGCAGGTCGCGATGACGACCTGCCCGAGCTCGCGCACGCGCGGGAACGCCGACGCCACCACCGTCGCCGCCACGGACGAGTTGGCGATGTTGATGAGCTCGTTGCACACGATGATGGTGACGATGAGGCGCCGCGGATGCGCCAGCATGTCGCTCAGGCGCCGCGAGCTGCGATCCTCGCGCGTCGCCATCGCCTCGCGCTGCAGCCGCGTCAGCGAGAACAGCGCCGTCTCCGAGCCGGCGAAGAACGCCGACGCGACGAGCAGCGCGAAGATTGCCAGCAACCTCTCGACGAGGAACGAGGCCATGGCGACCGGCTACTTTGCGGGACCAGGCGCGAGCGGGATGGTGAACGAGAATGTCGAGCCCCTGCTCGTCTCCGAATCCACCCACACCACGCCACCGTGCGCCTCGACGAGGCGTTTGACGATCGACAGCCCGAGCCCGGTGCCGCCGTATTCACGCGTCGAGCTGTTGTCGACCTGGAAGAATGGATCGAACACCCGCTTCTGATGCTCGGGCGGCACGCCGATGCCCGAGTCGCGCACCGACACGCGCACCGCGCGCACCGAATCGGCCGCGGGCAGAAGCGGCGCCAACGCCGCGGTCACCTCGACCTTGCCGCCCTCGGGCGTGAACTTGATCGCGTTGCCGAGGAGGTTGAGCAGCACCTGACGGATCTTGTCGCGATCGCCGTGCACCAGCGGCAGCGCTTCGGGCAGCTCACACGCCATCACCAGCTTCTTGCGCCGCGCGTGCGGCGCCACCGTGGTCAGCGCCACGCCGACGACCTCGTCGAGATCGAAGGGCTGCTTGTCGATCTTCATCTCGCCCGCTTCCATGCGCGAGATGTCGAGGATGCCGGTGATGAGTTGGAGCAGCTGGTCGCCCTTTTCCATCACCGTGCGCACGTATTCGCGCTGCTCGTCGTTGAGCTCGCCGGCGATGCCCTCGAGCAGCATCTCCGAGTAGCCGATCACCGACGTCAGCGGCGTACGGAGCTCGTGCGACACCGTGGCCAGAAAGTTCGATTTGACGCGATCGGCTTCCTGCAAGCGCTCGACCGCCTGCGCCAGCCGCCGGTTCTTCTCGGTCAGCTCGCGCGAGGCTTCCTCGACGGTGGCCATGTGCATGCGCGCCGACATCGCGCGCTTGATGCCGTCGACGATGAAGGCATCGGCGACGCGATGAAGGTGCGCCGCCAAGGTCGGCGTGCCCTGCACGATGAGCCAGCCGATGGCGTCGCCCTCGTGCGCCAGCATGCACACGACCCACTGCGCGCCGTCGACTGTGAGCTCGGCCGGCTCGAAGTCGGGTCGCGCGTCGATGGTCGCTTGCGGCGGCGCCTCGCCGACGATGACGTGGCTGTCGCGATCGACGATCGCGAGCGTGACCGCGAGATCCTGCGCGCCCGCCACGAGCGTCTCGCGCGCATTGCGATCGAGAAGCTCGTCGAGCGTCACCGGCGCGTCGACGTTCAGGGCCGCCTTCTGCCCGCTCAAGACCACAACCTCATCGCTACGTCGTCACCTCCTCAGCCGCTCTTGCCAATGCCGCCGAGCTCGTTGGGCTTCGGCACCTCGATGCCGAGCTGCTTCGACAGCGCGGTCAAAAGCTCGATCTTGGGAATCCCGTGTTTGGTCCCGAGGCCCATCTTGCGCTCGAGCGTCTCCCACGTCGCCGCCGCCAGCCCGAGGAACGTCTCGGACACGCCCTTGCCGGCGATCGCCGTCGCCGGAAACACCGGCTCCTTGCCGCGCGCCGCGATGCGCTTCAGATCGTCGTCGGTGCGCACGTTCGGCATGTCGCGCTTGTTGAACTGAATCACGATCGGGATGTCGTTCGGATCGAGCCGGTTCTCTTTCATGTTCGCCTTCAAGTTGGCGAACGACTCGTTGTTGTTCTTGGTCTCCGCGATCTGCGAATCGGCGATGAACGCCACGCCGTCACAGCCCTGCAGCACCACCTTGCGCGTGGTGTTGTGCATGACCTGTCCCGGCACCGTGAACAGCTTGACCTTGCAGGTCACGCCCGACGTCGACTTGAAGGCGAGCGGCAAGAGATCGAAATAGAGCGTGCGGTCCTCCTTGGTATCGAGCGTGAGCAGCCGCCCGCGCCGCTTCGGATCCATGCGCGCATGGATCTGCTGCAGGTTGGTCGTCTTGCCCGACAAGGCAGGACCGTAGTAGACGAGCTTGATCGCGATCTCTCGGTGCTGGAAATCAACCTGGGCCATCGATCCCTTCCGTTCCCCCGCTAACTCTCGACTCGAAGCTCACGCTGCTCGGCGGGCTTGAGCGCCCCGTTGAGCACGTCGTCCATGGTGCGCGCCAGCACGACGCGCATTCCGCGTAGATCCTTTTGCGGTAGCTGCTCGAGGTCGCGCGCGTTGTCCGCCGGCACGATCACCTGCACGATGCCGGCGCGCGCCGCGGCCAGCAGCTTCTCCTTGAGCCCACCGACGGGCAGGACGCGCCCGCGCAGCGTGATTTCCCCGGTCATGGCCACGTCGCGCTTGACCGGCTGCCCCGTCAACAGCGACACCAGCGCGCACGCCATGGTCACGCCCGCCGACGGCCCGTCCTTCGGCACCGCGCCCGCCGGCACGTGAATGTGGATCTCGCGCTCGGCGTAGAACCCCTCTTTGAGCCCGAGCGACGCGGCACGCGCGCGCGCATACGACAGCGCGGTCATCGCCGACTCCTTCATGACGTCGCCGAGCTGCCCGGTCAGGATCAACGAGCCCTTGCCCGGCATCCACTGCGCCTCGACCTCGAGCACCTCGCCGCCGTACGGCGTCCACGCCAGCCCCGTCGCTGCGCCCACTTCGTCGACGGTCGACGAGCGATCGAGGTGCGGCGCCATCGGCGGCCCGAGAAACTTTCGCAGCTTCTCCGGCGTCACGCTCACGCGCGCGCTCTTCCGCTTGGCTTCGCGATCTTCGACGAGCTGCCGCGCGACCTTGCGCGCGATGCGCGCGATCTGCCGCTCCAGATCGCGCAGGCCCGCTTCGCGCGTGTAGTCGGTGATGATGAGCCTGAGCGCCGCATCCGACAGCTTGAACGAATCATCATCGAGCCCCGAGCCCAGGAGCTGCCGCGGCAAGACGTGCCGCCGCGTGATCTCGAGCTTCTCCTCCTCGGAATAGCCCGCCAGCCGGATCACTTCCATGCGATCGCCGAGCGCCTTCGGGATCGGATCGGACGCATTCGCCGTCGCGATGAACAAGACCTTGGACAGGTCGTACGCGACGCCGAGATAGTGATCGCGAAACGTGCCGTTCTGCTCGGGATCCAACACTTCCAGAAGCGCGGACGACGGATCGCCGCGAAAATCGGCGCCGAGCTTGTCGATCTCGTCGAGCACGAACACCGGATTCACCGTGCCCGCCTGCTTCATCCCTTGAATCACGCGCCCCGGCATCGCGCCCACATACGTGCGCCGGTGGCCGCGAATCTCCGCCTCGTCGCGCACGCCGCCGAGCGTCATGCGCACGAATTTTCTCCCCAGAGCGCGCGCGATCGATCGCCCGAGCGAGGTCTTGCCGACGCCGGGCGGCCCGACGAAGCACAAGATGGGACCCTTCTCGACTCTTCCGCGCTCGCGCGTGAGCTTCAAGACGCCGAGGTGCTCGAGGATGCGATCCTTGACGTCCTCGAGCCCGTAGTGATCCTCGTCGAGGATCGCGCGCGCCTCGGCCAGATCCAGTTTGTCGTCGGTGGCGACCACCCACGGCACTTCGACGAGCCACTCGAGATAGGTGCGCAGCACGCCCGCTTCCGCCGAATCGGGGTTCGCCTGCTCGAGCCGCCGGAGCTGCCGATCGGCCTCGGCGCGCGCTTCGGCCGGCATGCGCGCCACTTCGATCTGCGCGCGCAATAGATCGAGATCGCCCTTGCTGCTGCCGCCGCCCAGCTCCGATTGAATCTGCCGCAGCTGCTCGCGCAAGAAATATTCGCGCTGCGCCTTGGACATCTCCTCCTTGGCGCGCGACTGGATCGTCGCCTGCACCTCGAGGATCTCCACTTCCTTCTGCAGGATCGCGCCGACGATGCGCAGCCGCTCGATCGGATCCATCTCCTCGAGCAGCACCTGCCCCGTCGACACCTTCATGGTCACGTTGGACGCGACCAGATCGGCCAGCCGCCCCGGATCCTCGACGCCGGAGACGACCAGCATCAGCTCCGGCGACTGCAGCTTGCCCGCCTGCGAAAACTTGGTGAGGTCGTCGCGCACCGCGCGCATCAGCGCCTCGGCCTCGGGCGCGCCCGGCGGCAGCTGCGGCTCGTCGACGCGCTCGACCGTGACCGTGTAGCACGGCGACTGTTGCACGAACTCCTTGATGCGCGCGCGCATCAGGCCCTGCACGAGCACCTTGATGCGCCCGTCGGAGAGCTTGCGCATGCGCATGATCATGCCGACGGTGCCGAAGCGATGGATCCCATCGGCCGACGGCTCGTCTTCCGACTCGTCGGTCTGCGCGCACAGGAGCACGAGACGATCTTTGGTCGCCAGCGCCTCGTCGACGGCCGCGACCGACATCTCGCGCGACACCATCAGCGGCACGACCATGTACGGAAAGACCACGAGGTCGCGAATCGGCAACAGCGCCAGCGTCGGCGGGATCTCGAGCGTCTGCTTGATCGTGCCGTCGGGCAAAAACTCCATCAGCCGGCCCCTTCGTCGGGCACGAGCTCGACCTTGATCGGCCGCGCGCGCCCGCGCCGATCGACGATCCTGGGCACGCGCAAGCACAAGAGCCCGCCGCGCAGCGACGCCGCCGTCTTCGACAGATCGGCCGGCCCGGGCAGATCGAACACGCGGCGGAACGGACCATAGTCGCGCTCGGCACGCTCGTACGCCGGCCGCGTCTCGGGCGGAAGCTGCGGCCGCTTCTGCCCTTCGATGACGAGCGCGTCGCCGAGCGCGTAGACCTGCACGTCGGCGGGCGCGACGCCGGGCAGCTCGACCTCGAGCACGTAATGGTCGCCGTCGGTGCGCAGATCGGCGACCACCCGCACCGAGCCGGCCGCCGCGGCCGCGCCCTCGGGTTGAAACAGCTCACGCACGATCTTCTCCGCCTCGCGGCGTAGGAAAATCATGCGCTCTACGTCCCGGCTCCTATCAGCCATGATGGGGATTGAACCAACAGATTGTACCCGAATATCGCGGAAATAGAAAGCCGCGCCGCCGCTAGTGGCTGGAAGGTTTTTCGGCCGCGGGTTCGAGGGGGAGCGACTTTGCGATCAGGTCGCGCGCGCGGCGGACTTTGAGCCGCACGCGCTCGATCGTCGTCGCCCGCCCGTCGAAGATCACGACCAGCGCCGCCCTGGCGCCGATCGAGGTGGCGCACGCCGACAGCCCGCCCGGCAGGCCGCCCGGCAAGGAGGCGACCAGGTCCTTGGTCGCCGGTACGCGCCCGCCCGCGGCCGCCCCTTCGACGACGTCGGCGATGAGCTGGGCCAGCGCCTCGCCGGTGGCGTCGTCGAGGGTGCCGGTGCTTCCTTCCTGCCCGGCGTGCGCCAGCACCTCGCCGTCGACGCCGCAGACCAGGACCTTTCTGCCGCCCGCGTCGCGTACGAGCTGCTGGCAAATCTCGGTCAAATCCCCGGACGCAATCATGACAACGAGACCAATGTGACACGGCGACCTTGCTTCGCCAAGTCAAAGTGCGAAGATTGAGGAGAGTGCGCGTCACCACCGCTTGTCCGAAGTGTCAGCGAGAACGAATGCCGGGCGAGGACTCGTGCGCCCGCTGCGGCCTTCTGGTCGCGCGCTGGGAAGGGTTCGCGGCCGAGGAGCCGAACCATCCCGCGCTCGACGAGCCGTGGCAGAAGCTACTAGCCGAATGGCAAGACGACGCCGCGCACACGCGCTTTTTGGAGCTGGCCGCGACGGTCGATGGGCTCGACATCGCCGCCGCGAAATATCGCCGCATGCAACTGGCGACGCCCGAGGACGCGCGCGCGGAAAAGGGCCTGTCGCGCGCGGTGAACATGGCGCAGACGCTGTACAAGGCGAAAGCGCAGGCGGAGCGCCCACCGCGGGCGCCGATCATCTTGAAGGTCGTGGGGACGATGTTCGCGGGGATGATTCTACTGACGGCGATCTACGTGGTGATGGTGACGCTCGTCCGTCCGTCCGTGAGTCGGCAGGAGCCTAGAATGCAAAGCCCGCCGACTCCGCCTCCGTCCGCACCGAGCCCGCCACCGCATCGTCAAACGTCTTCGGCCCCGCCGCCTGCTTCTTCCGCTCCGCGGCGATGAACGCGTCGCGGCGCGACGACAGATCGGCGATGCGCTTCTGCAGCTCGCCGCGCTCGCGCGCCTTGCCGTCGAGGAACTTGCCGCGATCGGCCGCGGACATGGAGCGCATCGGCGCCGGCAGCTCTTCGGCCGGCATGCGCGCGAGATCCTTTTTGCCATGGGCGCGCGCGTCGACGAGGTCCCACTCGTCGTTGCGATAGAGCGTCGAGGCCTTGGCCGCGGCGCGCGAGGCCGCGACCGGCGCGCCGGCGGCGCCCGACGCCGAGTCCATCGCCGCCTGGTTCGCCGCCTTCTCCTTGGCGATGACGCCGTAGCCGACGTAGGTCTTGTTGAGCTCGTTCGACAGCTTGGCCAGCTCCGAGTCCATCGGCGTATTGATGGCGACGACGCGGTTCTGATCGATGGCGGCGTACTTGCCCGAGCCGAGCGAAGCGACCTGGCGCCAACCGGCGGCTTCGTAGGCGGCGTCGCCGCCGCAGTAGATGGCGTTGACGAAGATGCCGTGCTGGCGCGCTTCACCGAGCGCGCGCTCGACGGGGATCTGCGGATCCTGGTTGGCCGGCTCGTTGCCGGCGACGAAGATGATCTTGAGCGTGTTGGGATCTTGATCCCACTTCATCTGCGCGGTCGCGTCGTGCACGGCGCGCGCGACGTACTCGGAGCCGCCATTGGTTCGGAGTGCGAACAATTTCTCGTACACGTCGTCGAGGTTGGTCGTGAGCTGCGAGTCGGTCCGCACCCAGCCGACCTTGGCGTCGTAGCCGTCGTTGCCGTAGCTGATGAGCCCCACGCGCAACACCGGCGACGGCTTGGCGTGGGCCAGGAGGTTGACCACGTCCCACAGCTTGGCGCGCGCCGAATCGATGAGCCCGTCCATCGACGAGGAGGTGTCGAGCGCGATCACGAGGTCGACGCGCTTGGCGCCGTTGGTCGACTGTTGGATCGGCGGCGAAGGATCGCGGTGGTGCTGGGACTGATCATTGCCGTTCCCGCCGGCCAGCGCTACCGACGAGAACAGCGTCACGAGTGCCAGGGACAGTGTTTTGCGCATGGACACTCGAACGCGCAGCCGGGCGAAAGGATCTGCGACCCATCCTCGCCTCCGCTCCCCCTCCCCCACCCCC
>DASXOU010001062.1:0-2062 GCA_036494045.1 Polyangia bacterium
AGCGGCGTGGTGGCAAAGCGCGCCAGCGTGGTGACCGCGCCGCCCGGCAGCTGCACGTCGCGCACGCTGTTGTTGAGCGTGTCGGCGACGTAGAGGTGCGCCTGCCCGTCGCTGGCGATCGACATGGGCTTATAGAAGCGCGCCTGCGTGCGCGATCCGTCGGCGGTGCCGCGCTCGGACGAGCCGGTCACGCTCGAGACGACGCCGCTCTCGAGATCGATCTTGCGGATGGCGTTGTTGTCGGTGTCGCCGAGATACAAGCTGTCGCCGACGATGGCGAGGCCTTCGGGCTCGTTGAAGAGCGCGCCGGCGAGCGGCCCGTCCTTCCAGCCCATGACGTTGACCTTGCCGCCGAGCGTGCTCACGCGGCGCGTCGCCAGATCGATCACGCGCAAGAGGTGGTGCTCGACATCGGCGATGTAGAGCCGGCCGTCGTGTAGCGCCAGGCCGCTCGGGCCGTGGAAGGTGGCCTCGGCGCCGACGCCGTCGCGCGCGCCGACCTGGTTGGGCGCGCCGGCCAGCGTCGAGACCTCGCCCGTCTTGAGATCGAGCTGGCGGATGTCGTTGGCGCCGTCTTCGGTCAGGTACACGTGGCCGGCGCCGTCGCAGGCGAGCTGCCACGGATCGCGAAAGTGCGCGGCGGCGAGCGGTCCGTCGACGTGGCCGCTGCCGCCCGGGTGGCCGGCCACGCGCGCGAGCGTCGTCGGCGCGGTCGGCGTGCACAGGACTTCGCAGCGGCGCGCGCGGCTGCAGCCGCCGAGGCTGGCCGCCGCCGTGACCGCGACGAGGAGAGAGCGCGCGCGGCTCATGCTCTGCACGCGGACACCGTAGCACGCGCGATTGCGGTGATCCTAAAGTTGTGAGCTTCGATCCGCTGCGCGATGCTGCTCGTACCGATCCATATAATGGAGGAACCATGAGAGCGATCCTCTTGGCCGCGGTCTTCGTGATCGGATGTGCTTCCTCGAACGCCAACACGACGAGCACCAAGCCTGCCGGTGATCCCAACGCCTCGCTCTACGATCGGTTGGGCAAGAAGGAAGCGATCACGCTCGTCGTCGGCGACTTCGTCGGCAACGTCGCCGCCGACACCAAGATCAACTCGTTCTTCGCCAAAACCGACATCCCGCACTTCAAGCAGCTCCTCGTCGAGCAGATCTGCCAGGCGACCGGCGGACCCTGCCAATACAGCGGCAAGGACATGAAGACCGCGCACGAGGGCATGAACATCACCGACGATCAGTTCAACGCGCTGGTCGGCGACCTGGTCAAGGCGCTCGACAAGTACAAGGTCGGCGATCGCGAGAAGAAGGAGCTGTTGGCGGCGCTCGGCGGCATGAAGGGAGACATCGTCGGACACTGACGGCGATCTGGCCTTCGAGCGCAAGGCGCGCAGCGCGGCGGTCCCCGTCGCGCTGACGCTGGCCGCGCTATTCCATGCGTTTCCGCTCGGTCACTTTCTCCAGCGCACGTTCCTCACGATGATGGTGCACGAGCTCGGCCACGCGGTGACCGCGTGGTGCTGCAGCTTCGGCGCGTTTCCGTTCTTGTGGCGCACCATGATCGCCGACGAGCGCGGGCCGCTGACCTTCCTCGTCGTCGCCGCGGCGGCGGTCGCCCTCATCGTCGTCGGCGTGCGCGGACAGCGGCGCGGGCTGGTCGCTGCCGGCATCGTGCTCGTCGTGCTCCATCTCGTCGGCTCGATGATCCGCGCGCGCACCGCGCACGCGCTCGTCATCTTCGGCGGCGACGGCGGCGCGCTCGTCCTCGGCACGATGCTCATGTGCAGCTTCTTCGTCGGGCCCGACAATTATCTCCGCGTCAACGCGCTCCGTTGGGGCTTTCTGGTCATCGGCGCCGCCGCCTTCACCGACACGTTCGCCACCTGGTGGCAGGCGCGCCGCGACTACGACGTCATCCCCTTCGGCGAGATCGAAGGCGTCGGCCTGTCCGATCCGTCGAAGCTGACCGACGTCTACGGCTGGACCACGCACGCGATGGTGCAGCGCTACGTCACGCTCGGCGTCGTCTGTCTGTTGGCGCTCGCCGTCGTCTGGGCGCG
>DASXOU010001063.1:0-2576 GCA_036494045.1 Polyangia bacterium
ACCGTCAGCGTCACCTTGCCGTCGGCGCCGGCGGGATGCTTGGCGATATAGTCGGGCGGCAGGCCGGCGAGCGCCGACGGCGGCAGCTCGACCTTGGTGGCGTCGTTGTTGACGTTCTCCTCGAACTTGTTGCCGAGCGTGGTGATCTCGTCGCGCAGCGCCTTGACGCGCGCGCGCGTGGCGTCATCGCGGTTGACACCGGCGCGGCGGAAATCGGCGAGGTCCTGCGCGATCCAAAATTTCGTGCCCGCGTCCTCGCCCGACAGATCGAGCGACGCGACCACGTCGTAGATGCCGCGGTCGAGCGCGATCTCCGACGCCAACGCCGAGACCTTGACCGTGCACGCCTCGCCGGCGGCGCGCGTGGCGGCGTCGGGGTTCGAGTTGAACACGACGTCGGCGATGCTGCCGATGGTGTCGAGCTCGCCGTCGGCTTCGTCGTAGATCTCGAGCACGCGATCGACGTCGCGCTTGGCGATCGGCCGCGGCGTCGCCTTGAGCGCCGCGAGCCGCTGCCGCACCGAGCCGAGGTGCTGCGCGCAGGCGGCCTCGAGCGTGGCCGCGTCGGCGGAGGCGAGGTCGCCTTGCAGCGGCGCCAGCGTGCGCGGGGCGTCGTGCGAGTCGGGCGCGCCGTGCGTGCCGGCACAAGCGGCGACGAGCGGCGCGCAAAACACCATGATCATGAGCGAGCGTGCAGATCCATTCATGCGTTCAGGAACACCGATGCCGCGCCGAGGTTCGCCGAATCTGGCCGAGGCCTTGCACTGCCTTGGCGCGATGCGTGCGGTGCTTGGTTTCCTACTCGTGATTGCAGGCTGTTCCGGCGTCGAGGGACGGCAATCGGCTGGGGTGGCGACGACGCAATCGGAGTCCACGCCCCCAGTTGGCTGCGTGCAGATCGGCGGCGGCGAGCTGCAGCCGGGCCTGACGCTCGGCATCGGCGGCGGCGCGGTCACCGTCACCGACGTGCAGCGCGAGGGCAACAACCCCATCGGCTTCGCCATCACCTCGACGGCGCCCGAGACGTTCTTCATCGTTACCGCCGGCAACGTCTCCTGCAGCGACGGCGATTCCTACTTGAGCGGCACGCCGATTACGCGCGTCGACTTCTGCACGGGCTCCAGCGGCTGCTTGTAGCTCAGCGCTTGCGGCGGAACCAATAGTAGGCAGGCACGCCCACGAGCACGATGCCGATGCCGATGAGCGCGTTGCGCTGCGCGCCGATGAAGATGTAGACGATGAAGAAGACGGCGCCGACGAGATAGAGCGCCGGCGTGATCGGATAGCCCCAGGCGCGATAGGGCCGCGCCGCGTCCGGCTTTTTGGTTCGTAAGACGAACAATCCGGCGACGGTGAGCGCGTTGAACGCCAGCGACGCGAAGGTCACGTAGGTCAGAAGGTCCGAGTACGATCCCGACAGCGCCAGCACCGACGACCACACGCCCTGCAGGACGAGCGCGTTGACCGGCGTGTGCCGCGTCGGATGCACGCGCCCCGCCGACGAGAAGAAGAGGCCGTCGCGCGCCATGGCGTAGAGAACGCGGCCGCCGCCGAGGATGAGCCCGTTGACGCAGCCGAACGTCGAGATCAGGATCGCGATCGACACCGCGGTCACGCCGAACCCGCCGAGGAGCACGCCGGCGACGTCGGCGGCGACGCGGTTCTCGACCACGTGCGCCATCGCCGGCAGCGGCAGGATGTAGAGGTAGACCGCGCAGGCGCCGGTGTAGACCAGCGTCGTGACCACGCTGCCGAGGATGAGCGCGCGCGGCAGGTTGCGTTGCGGCTCGCGGATCTCCTCGGCGGCGAAGGTGACCGTGTTCCACGCGTCGTAGGCGAAGAGCGCCTTGGACATGGCGACGCCGACGGCGGCGAGAAAGGTCATCGACAGCCCGGCGGCCATCGGCCCGAGCGCGGTGCCGACGAGCGGCTTGAAGTCGGCGAACGATCCCTTGCCCGAGGCGAAGCCGATGGCGACGAGGAGCGCGATGGCGCCGACCTTGAGTACCGTGAACAGGTTCTGCACGAACGCGCCCGCTTCGACGCCGCGGCAGTTCACCCACGTGAGGATGGCGATGATGGCGACGGCGACGAGCTGCGCGCGCGACAGCGTGAAGAAGCCGAGCTTGAAGATGACGTCGCCTTCGCCGAGGTGCAGCCCGACGCCGCCGAGAAACTTGGAGAACGCGATCGCGACGGCGGCGTTGAACCCGCTCTGGATGACGAGGAACACCGTCCAGCCGTAGAGGAAGCCGACGAGCGGGCCGAACGCTTCGCGTAGAAAGACGTATTGACCGCCGGCCTTCGGCATCATCGCGCAGAGCTCGCCATAAGCGAGCGCGCCGAGCAGCGTCAGCGCGCCACCGACGAGCCAGAGGCCGAGATAGATGCCGGGCGTGGCGATGAGCCCGGCCATGATCGACGGCGCGATGAAGATGCCCGAGCCGATCATCGAGCCCACGATCAGCGTCGTGGCGCTGAACACTCCGAGGCGCCGCTCCAGCCCAGCGCCGCCATTATCCGCCATACCGCGAATGTCCCATGAGGCGCGCGCGATAGCGACAAAAGCGTGATAC
>DASXOU010001064.1:0-4317 GCA_036494045.1 Polyangia bacterium
GCCCGCTCGTGAAGAAACCATGGTTCTGGGCCGTCGTCGGTGGCGCGGTGGTGGTCGCGGGCGTCGCCGTCGCCGTCGGCGTCGTCGAGGGCACGAAGTTGCCCGGCAACCCGATGCCGACGCTGGGGAAGCTCAATGGCAACTAAGCTCGGCATCGTCATCGTCGCCGTCGTGCTCGTCGCCGGTTGCGGCAAGCGCACAAAGCAATGCGCGCCGGGCACGCTCTTTCTCGAGGTCACTCTCGCGGCACCCGCTGACACGCTCGACGTCAGCATCACGACCGGCAGCGACTCGCCCGTCGACCAGACCGTGACGCTGACGAGCGGCACCACCTCGGGCTCGATCGAGATCGACTTCCCTCACGGCTATCCGAGCGGGCAGGCCGTCACTGTCATGCTCACCGCCACGTCGGCGGGCACCGTGGTCGGCAGCGGGCAAGGCAGCGTCACGCTGTCGGCCGGCTGTGCACACCTCGACATCGCCGTCGGCGCGGGCGGGAGCGACCTCGGCAACGGCGACGATCTCGAAGGCGCCGACCTGCAATGCGCGCCGGTCTGCCCCGCCGGCCAGTGCGGCATGCTCACCGTCTGCGGCCAGCCCATGGACTGCTCCTGCCCCATCGTCTACTCCGTCGACGAGCCGCTCGCCAAGAGCGGCGACCTCCTCGGCATCGAGGGCAGCGGCTTCCTCGCCGGCGCCGAGGTCGTCTTTCCCGGCAACGTCGCGGTCGCCGCGACGATCCTCTCGGCCGAGCGCCTGACGGTGACGGTGCCGGCGACGGCAGGGACAGGCGCGGTCACGGTCTTGCAGAACGGCAACAGCTCCAACGCGATGCCCTTCCGGCGCGCCTCGTTCAACGTGGGGGTCCACCCGCTGCGCGCAAGCTTCGAGCAGGCCGAGTACGGCCATCTGATGCCGAGCATCACGCCGCGCTTCGGCGCCACCGCCGTCGTCGGCGACAAGTACGTTTGGGTCCTCGGCGGCTGGGACGGCAACGGCGTCAACACCATCGTCGAGCAGGCGCGCATCAACGCCGACGGCACGCTCGGCGCCTTCACGATGACGCCTTCGCTGTCGAGCGGCCGCGTCTTTCCGTCGGGCGTGCGCATCGGCAACTCGGTCTACGTCATCGGCGGGTTGGTCAACTCCACGTCGAGCGCGACGGTGGAGCGCGCGCCCATCAACGCGGACGGTACCCTCGGCACCTTCGCCGACGCCGGCGCCACCCTCAACATCGACAACGGCAACGGCACCAGCACCGACGGCAGCCGCTTGAACTTCGCCACCGCCGTCGCCGGCGGCTGGCTCTACGTCATCGGCGGTGTGCAGGGCAAGCTCTGCAACCCGGCCGGCTCGCCCATCGCCAGCGTCGAGCGCGCGCCCATCAACGCCGACGGCAGCCTCGGCGCCTTCGTCGACGCCGGCGTCGCGCTGCCGACGGCGGAGAGCGACATCGCCGCCGTCGTCGCGGGCAACACGCTCTACGTCCTCGGCGGCAGCGGCGCCGTCAGCGCCACCATCGCCGCCGACGGCACGATCGGCGCCTTCGCGGCCAGCGGCGGCTCGGGCGCGGCAAACGTCTACGCCGGTTTCACCTGGGGCGGCAGCGTCTACGAATTCGGCAACTTCGCCAGCACCACCTCCGGCAGCGCCACCTACACCCCCAACGGCGCCATCGGCACCTTTGCCAGCGGCACCGCGGCGACGGGCACACTCAGCGGCATCGCTCCCGTCGCCGTCATCGGCCACTACGCGTACCAGTTCGGCGGCGGCCTTCTCTCGTGCGTCCTGTCGCTTCACTTCTTCGGCACCGTCGGACGCATGTCCTTGCAGAGCGGCGGCGACCTCGCCACCTTCGCGCTGCGCACCCAAGGCATGCAGGAGGCGCGCGAGTCCTTCGCCGCCGTCGTCTCCGGCGAGACCCTCTACGCCATCGGCGGCCAGTCGGACTACGCCAAGCCCGATGTCGAGGCCGCTACGCTCGACGGCAGCGGCGTCATCGGCCCCTTCGCCAACGTCAGCGGCGTCTCGCTCGCGACCCAGCGCGCGGGCTTCGGCGCAGCCGTCGTCGGCAACAAGCTCTACATCGCGGGCGGCACCAACGCCGGCGGTACCACGCTCAACACCGTCGAGGTCGCGCCCATCGCCAGCGACGGCACGGTCGGCACCTTCGCCGCCGCGCTCGCCAACGGCACCGGCGCCGCCGTCACGCTCGCCGCCGCGCGCTCAGGCCTGCGCCTCCTCGTCGTCGGCACCGCGACCGCGCCCATCTTGTGCGCGCTCGGCGGCACGACCGAGATCGACTGCGCCGCCGTCAACAGCGACTTCACGCTCGCCGGCAACCTGACCGCGGCCGCCGGCGCCATGAACAGCGTGCGCACGCCGCCCGAAGCCGTGCTCGTCGGCAGCGTGGTCACTGCCGCCTACGGCACCACCTCCGCGTCGACCATGGCGCAGGCGACGCTGGATTCGACCACCGGCGGCTTCACCGCGTCGTTCACCGCCTTGGGCGGGACCGCGTTCTCCGGCGCCGCCACCGCCTCGATCGTCCTCGGCAGCGATTGGCTCTCCTTCGGCGGCCACTCCCAGATGGGCGCCGGCACGAACAGCTACTCGAACGCTGTGTCCCTGATGACGATCGATCCGTCGAGCGGCGCGATCTCCTCCCCGGGCGCCGATCCGAACGGCGCGGTCCTCGCCACCGCCCGCGAGCTGCACCGCGTCGTCAACCTCGAGAACAAAATCTACGTCCTCGGCGGCGATCCCGGCGCCGCGAGCGACAACGCCGTCGAGATCTCCGAGCTCCGCTAACATCCGCCGCCCGGCCTGCCGCTGCCTGTGCGCGCGCAGCGGATACGTTATTGTAAAGCATGGCCGACGAGCGCACGGTCCGTCACGACGGTATCACCGGCATTCCGGTGCAGGCTGTCGAAGCCACGGTCATCGAAGGGCCCGACGCCGGCAAGCAGGCCTCCGCGCACAGCGACAAGCTCACCGTCGGCAGCGCACGCGACAACGACCTGCCGCTCAGCGACGAGACGGTCTCCCGCTACCATTTGGAGCTGCGGGCCTCGCCCGAGGGCGTTCGCATCAGCGACCCTGGCTCCACCAACGGAACCTGGGTCGGCGCGGTGCAGGTGCAAAGCGGCGTGGTGCCGCCCAACTCGATCCTGAAGCTCGGCAAGACCACGCTCCGCCTCGGCCAGGGCGAGCCACTGACGCTGGCGCTGCACAAGGAAGGAGCGCTGGCGGGATTGCGCGGGCAATCGCCGCTCATGCGCCGGCTGATGGCGCAGCTCCAGCGCGCCGCCGGCCGCGACGCCTCGGTGCTGCTGGTGGGCGAGTCAGGGACGGGCAAGGAGCTGTGCGCACGCGCGCTGCACGATCTCGGGCCGCGCCGCGACAAGCCCTTCGTCACGGTCGACTGCGGCGCGCTTTCGCCGACGCTGATCGCGAGCGAGCTATTTGGTCACGAGAAGGGCGCCTTCACTGGCGCCGACCGTGCCCACGCGGGCGCCTTCGCCGAGGCCGACGGCGGCACGCTGTTTCTCGACGAGATCGGCGAGCTGCCCGCGACGCTCCAGACCACCATGCTGGGGGCGCTCGAGCGTGGCCGCTACCGGCGCCTCGGTGGACGCGCCGAGATCACCGTCGACGTACGCGTCGTGAGCGCCACCAATCGCGACTTGCGCGCCGAGGTCAACGCCGGCAGCTTCCGCCTCGACCTTTACTATCGGCTGGCAGTGGTGTGCCTCTCGGTGCCGCCGCTGCGCGACCACCCCGAAGATGTGCCGCTCCTCGTCGAACACTTCCTGCGCGAGTGCGGGCACGACGGCGCCGTCGAGGAGGTGGTGGCGCCGGCGACCTTGCAGAGCTGGATGCAGCACCGCTGGCCCGGCAACGTGCGCGAGCTGCGCAACCTGGTCGAGGCCACGCTGGCCATGGGCGAGCCGCCCGCGCTCACAGATTCACCGTCGCCGGCCGGCGGCGACCCCTTCGTGGAGCTCCTGCCGCTCGCCTACAAGCAGGCGCGCGCCAAGCTGCTGCACGACTTCGAGGAGCGCTACCTCACGAGCCTCCTTCAGCGCAATGACGGCAACGTCTCCAAGGCGGCGCGCGCGGCGCGCATGGATCGCTCGCACCTCATCGACCTCCTGCAGCGACACGGCCAGAAACCTTAATCCCTGTGCTCGATTGAGTTGATCTTAGTTGCGCGAGGGATCGAAGTTTGATCTAACGCGGGTATGGCGGAAGCGCATCCGATCGAATTACGACGGCGTGTCGTTGACGCATATGAGCGGGGTGACGGCTCGTATG
>DASXOU010001065.1:0-8496 GCA_036494045.1 Polyangia bacterium
GCATACGAGCCGTCACCCCGCTCATATGCGTCAACGACACGCCGTCGTAATTCGATCGGATGCGCTTCCGCCATACCCGCGTTAGATCAAACTTCGATCCCTCGCGCAACTAAGATCAACTCAATCGAGCACAGGGATTAGAGGACGATCATAGTGCCTTTTCTCGGGTATTCAAATGAACGTTTAAAGATATCCCGAATATCGCGTTTCCCATTACAGGAACTTACCGGCGACGACAATTTGCACGCTCGCGGATATGCGTCAGACAAGATCGCCGCAGCGATGTGCATGGCTTGAACACTCGACGGCACGTGCTTAGGAGCAAAAGGGGTGACCGACATGGCAAACGCGAACGTGCTCGTCGTCGAAGATGATCCGAATACGTTGGAGAGCGTGCGTGACATCCTGTTGCGCGCCGGTTTCGCCGTCGATACGGCGACGACCGGACGCGACGCGCTCGGCAAGCTCCTCGACGAGCAGCAACCGTCGGTGATCGTGCTCGACATCCGCATGCCGGTGATGGACGGCCGACAGTTCCTCACCATCGTGCGCGCCTATCATCGGCTGGCGTCGATTCCGGTGATCGTGCTGAGCGCCGTCGATCTGCAGCCGCAGCTGGCCGAGTCGGTCGAGGTGGTGATGCGCAAGCCCTTCCGTCCGCTCGACCTCGTGGCCAACGTCGAAGCGCTGGTCGGTCGAGGCGTGGCCCGTGAGCCGTCATAGCCGGCCCGATCCCGTCAATATCCTGATGGTCGACGACCATCCGGCGAACCTGTTGGCGCTGGAGGCGACGCTCGAGCCGCTCGGCGAGACGCTGGTGCAGGCGCGCTCGGGCGAGCAGGCGCTCCGGGAGATCGAGAAGCACGACTTCGCGCTGGTGCTGCTCGACGTGCGCATGGCCGGGCTCGACGGCTTCGAGACGGCGGCGGCGATGCGCAAGCACGAGCGCGCGCGCGAGACGCCGATCATCTTCTTGAGCGCGGTGCACACCGAGACGCACTACGCGCGGCAGGGCCTGTCGCTCGGAGCCGTCGACTACATCTACAAGCCGTTCGATCCGGACCTCTTGCGCGACAAGGTGCGCTCGTTCGTGGCGCTGCATCGCGAGCGGTTGGCGCGGCAGTCGGCCGAGAGCGCGCTGGCGATGAAGGATCTGGTGCTCGGCATGCTCGGACACGATCTGCGCAGCCCGGTGACCGCGATCTGCGCGTCGGCCGAGCATCTCCTGCAAGACGAAACGCGCGAGGATCGGCGCGTGGCGCTCAGGCGCATCAACTCGAGCGCGCATCGCATGGATCGAATGGTGCGCTCGCTCGTCGACTACGCGCGCACCTACTTCGGCGGCGGGCTGCCGATGGCGCGCATGCCGGCGCGCATGGACGAGCTGTGCCGGCGCGTGGCCGACGAGGTGGAGACGTCGCATCCCGGGCACGCGATCGACGTCAGCGTCACCGGCGAGGTCGCCGGCGATTGGGACGCAGATCGGGTCGTGCAGGCGATAGGCAACCTCGTCATCAACGCGGTCGAGCACGCCAAGGGCGCCGTGCGCGTGGAAGTGGCGGGCGGCGCCGACGAGGTGCGCGTGATCGTGGCCAACGACGGCGAGATCCCCGACGCCGAGCGCGGGCAGCTGTTTCAGCCGTTCAAGAAGGGCGACGCCGGTGGGCGCGGGCTCGGGCTCGGCCTGTTCATCGTGCGCGAGATCGTGACGGGGCACGGCGGGCGCGTCGAGCTGTCGTCGAGCGCTGGGCAGACGCGCTTTACGACGACGTGGCCACGGCACGCGCGAGGCTAACGGCGGCGCAGCTCGAGGGCGACGGCGGGGAGGGTGGCGACGAGCTCGCCGGCGATCATCCAGGCGATGCCGGCGAGGCCGCCGACGAAGCAGCCGAGGAGGCCCGTGAGCGCGGCGATGGCGCTGCCGGCGACGAGGAACTCGGCGACGTCGGCACCGTGATGGCGCGCGCGCGCGGCCAGGAGCACGCCGGCGACGAGCCCGCCGAGCGCGCAGAAGTGCGCGCAGTGGGTCATGCAGACGCCGAACGAGCAGAACGCGCCCGATCCGCACTTCAGCGCCAGCAAGAGGGCAAAGGGCACCAGGCCGGCGGCGAAGCCCGCGCGCACCGCGGCGGCGGCGCTGCCGCCACGCCAGCGCAGCGCCGCCGCCGCGCCGAGGAGCGCTACGCCGACGCCCGCGCTCACAAAGGACGCGCCGGCGACGACGAACGAAGCGGCGACCAGCGCCGCCACCACCCACGCGATCTGCAGCGCCCAGCGCCAGCGTCCGATCTCGTAGGCGCGGCGCGCGCGCGCCGAGTGCTCAGCCGATTCCATGATCCCTCCACGCCGCGCGCAGGCGAACGAGCGCGCGCTCGAGGCGTTTGCGCCACGTCGCCGGCGCCACGTCGCGCGCGCCGTCGCCGCAGTCGCCGCCCTCGCCGAAGATCGCGATGCGCAGCGTCCGGCGGTCTTCGTCGCGCAAGCTGCCGAGGACGGCCAGCGCCACCGCTTCGAGCTCGCGCGCGATCAACAATTCCTCGGCGCCGCGCGCGCCGTCGTCGCGCCCGGCCAGCGCCGCGGCCTCACCGGTTTCGCGGCGGCGCGCGCGTTTTTTTCGCAGCGTCAAGCATTCGTAGCTGACGATGCCGACGATCCACGCCAGCGCGTCACGCGCCGGATCGAACTCGCTGGCGCGCTCGAACAATTTCAACAGCGCGCTCTGCGCCGCGTCCTCGGCGTCGGCGGCGTCGCGCATCATGCGCGCGGCGACCTCGCGCACACGCGGCCAGGCGAGCTCGAAGACCGGGCGGAACGCCGCGCGATCGCCGTCGGCGAGTCGGCCGAGGCTCCGTTGCAGCTCGATCCGTTGCTGGCGTTCCACCCGGTTTCGACTCGCTACTGGTGGTTGCAGTGACAGCCGGGGATGGGGCAGTGGCTCGCCGCCGCCGCCAGCTCGGCGGCCATCGCTACCGTCGGAATGCCGATGCCGAGCGCGAGTAGCGCGTACATCACGATCCGCTTCATGTGCGCCTCCTTGCCCTTACTAGGCGGCAAGGGGCCGAGTGTGACACGTTGACAGCACCCGGGGCGCGCCCGAAACTGAGCGCATGAAGAAGCTGGCGTTGGCGATCGTGGTGCTGGTGGCTGCGGGCGCGTTGTGGCGGATGCGCGCGCACGACGCCGGGCAACCGAAGCTGCTCTTCGATCGCTTCTGGGTCGATCACGAGCCGCAGGGGCCGCGCGAGGCCTTTCGCGTCGTGTTCGTCAACGGCGAGGCGCCGTTCGGCCACTTCGCCAACCGCACCATGTGGACCGGGCAGTGGGAGGGCTTCCACTATCACGTGGTGCCGCGCGAAGACGGCGTCCTCGACATGCTCTTCGGCGCCACCAACGAGCGGCAGCGCGTCCGCTACGTGGCGCGCCGCTGCAACGACAACGGCTTCGACTTCTGCCTCGACGTCTCCGGCACCTCGCGCGGCGTCAAGCGCTACTTCAGCAAGAAGGAGTGGGAGGCGCATTCCGACGCCGACGTCGAGGCCATCGCGCACCAGCTCGCGCGCTGATCGTCGCTGGTGACGATGAGCACCCGCGAGTACGTGGCGTGCCGGAGCGCTCGACCTACCAATGTCATCATGGAAGAAGCAGTCGAAGGCGAGAATCATCCATTCGCCGCGCGGTTCATCGGCTTCGTGCGGCGGCGGCCGATCCTGTCGCTCGGTCTTCTGGCGGGCGTCGGCGTGCTCGGCGGCATCGAGTGGGCGGCCGGCGCGCTGGTCGGCCTCAGCGCCGCCGCGCTCGTCGCCACGCCGGGCGGCCGCGAGCTGCGCCACGAGCTCGGCAGGCGCGCGCGCGAGATGTTCCAGCCCCCCGCGCACGGCGAACACGGCGAGCAGCGATCATGAGGCGCGCCATCCTGATTCCGTGCGTCGCGTCGCTGGCCGCGCTGCTGTGCGCCGCACTGCCGGCGCGCGCCGACGAAGACTCCGACGCGGCCATGCGACAGGCACCGGCGGCCGCCGGCTGGAGCCAACGCGCCGGCGCCGATCGCGCCACTCGCGGCGGCACGCGCACCGGCCCCGTCGGCCCCGGCTCGAGCGAGACGATGACCAACGGCGCCAACGCCGACGTCGGCAACAGCACCGCCGCCGCCGACGCCGAGCGGCTGCCCCAGATGGGCACGCCGCGTACGCACTGACGGGAGGATCTAGGCGGCGAGATGGCCGTGGCGCGCGGCCAGGCGGATGAGCTCGCCGATGCTGTGCACCTCGAGCTTCTTCATGACGCGCGTGCGATGGGTCTCCACGGTCTTGACGCTGATGAACAGCGCGCGCGCGATCGTGCTGTTGCTGTCGCCGCGCACCAATAGATCGAAGATCTCGCGCTCGCGGCGCGACAGCGCGCGCATCAGGCCCGCCGGCACGCCGCTGCCGTTGCCGTCGCTCGACGGCGCGCGCAGCCCGGGCGCGATGTAACGCTCGCCGGCGACGACGCGGCGGATGGCCGCGAACAGCTCGGACGGCGATTGGCTCTTGAGCGCGTAGCCGGCGGCGCCGCTGTCGAGCGCCTCGGCGACGATGTCGAAGTGCTGGTGCGCCGACAACATGAGCACCGCGCGATCGGGGAGCTCGCGCTTGAGCTCGCGCACCAGGACCGCGCCGCCCGAGGGCGACCGGCTGACGTCGACGATCACCAGATCGCTCGGCTCGCTGGCGACGATCCGCAGCGTCTCGCCCGGCTCGGCGGTGGCGACGACGGCGAGATCGGGATCGCGCTCGATGAGCGCCCGCAAGCCTTCGCGCACGAGCGCTTGATCGTCCACCAGGATCACGCGGATCATCAGGATTTACCCCCGAGTCTTCTTTGCACGTTCGTAGGCATCGGGGTCTGGGTGGCCAGCATCACATCCCGAAATACGGCGTTCGCAGTATCGGGTTCGCGGGCTCTGCCTTAGCGGTCGGCCTGCAGGTGCGCCTCGACGAACCACAACCACTTGTCGACGCCGCGCGAGACCTCGGTGAAGACGTCGGCGGTGTCCTTGTCGCGCATCTCGTCGCTGGCGTCGATGCTCTGGCGCGCTGCCTTGCCGAACGCCGCCAGCGCCGACGACACCGCCTCGACGTGATCGCGCCCGTTGCCGATGTTGAGCGGGTATTCGGTGAGCTGCGTGCGCTTGGCCACCGCGCGCGCCGTGCCCAGCGCCGTGCCGCCGAGCTGGACCGCGCGCTCGGCGATGAGGTCGACGTAATCCTCGACGTCCTCGTTGATCTTGTCGAACAGCTCGTGCAGCGCGATGAACGTCGGTCCCTTGACGTTCCAGTGCGCCTGCTTCATCTGCGTCTGCAGATCGATGGCGTCGGCCAGGCGCGCGTTGAGCAGCTCGATCACCTTGTTACGCACCTCGGCGGGCAGATCATTCTTCGTCGTGTACATGGGCGTCTCCGCTGGCTCGGGTTGAACGGCGCTCGCACCATACGCGCGCGCGCGAAGAACGCCTAGAACGAGATTGTCCCGGGCACGGCGGCGCGTGCGGCCGTGTCGTGGGCCGCGCGCGGCAGCCGCACCGTGAAGGTGGTGCCGTCGCCGTCGCTGGAGTCGACGTTGATGGCGCCGCCGTGCGCGAGCACGATCTGCCGAACGATGTAGAGCCCGAGGCCGAGCCCGCGCGAGCGGACGGCGCCGCTTTGGGCCTCGCCGCGGCGGAACGGCTCGAACAGCGCCTCGCGGAGCGCGGGCGCGATCGCCGAGCCGCCGTTGTGCACGCGCAGCCACAGCTCGTCACCGACGACGTCGATGATCACGCGCACCGGCTCGCCGGCGGCGCCGTGCTCGAGCGCGTTGCCGACGAGGTTCGACATCAGCTCGCCCAGGCGCGCCGGATCCCAGCGGCCGCGCGCGTCGCCGCGCACCTCGAGCTCGACGGCGCGTTCGGGCTCGGCGGCGCGCAGCTCGTCGACGATCGCGCGCGCGATCTCACCGAGATCGGTCGGCTCGGGCCACACCGGCAGCGCGCCGTGAAAGCGCACCTGCGTGAAGTCGAGGATGGTGCGGATCATCTCGGTCATGCGCGTCGCCGCGCGCTCGATGCGCTCGACGTGCTCGCGCACCGGCGCCGCCAGATCGCCGCGCCGCCGCAACAGGCCGGCCGCGGCGACGACGGCGCTGAGCGGGTTGCGCAGATCGTGGCCGAGGATGCCCATCAGCTGCTCGCGAAAGGTGACCGCCTGCGCCAGCTCTTCTTGCACCTTTTTTTCGCGCGTGATGTCGCTGCCCGATCCGATGATGCCGACGATCTCGCCGCGCTCGTCACGCACCGGCTCGATCGCCAGCGCCACGAAGTAGGGCTCGCCGTGCAAGGTCAGCCGCACCTCCTCGTGCGCGGTCTGCCCGCTCTCGAGCACGCGGCGCTTGATGCCGTCGAGCGCGGCCGCCTCCGCGAGCGGGAACAGATCCTCGTGCAGCTTGCCGACGGCGCTGATGTCGATCGCCGAGTTGTAGTGCCAGCGATATCGAAGCGCGCGGTCCTGCTCGAATACGGCGGTGCGTCCGGCGCCGAGCGCGACCCGGAAGCGCGCCTCGCTCGTCGCCAGCTCGGCGTAGAGCTGCGCGCGATCGAGGATGACCGCGGCTCGACGCGCCAGCTCCTCGGCGACCGCCAGATCCTCGCGCTGATAACGGTGCCCCGACTCGGCCGTGGCGAAGCTCATCACCGCGACGATCGCGCCGCGCACCGACAGCGGCACCGCCATCATCGAGCGAATCCCGAGCCGGCGCAGGAGCGCCAGGTGCTCGTCGTTGACCGCGTTGGCGCGCAGCAGCTCGTCGTCGACCTCGGGATAGAGCAGCGAGCGGCCGGTGGCGAGCTCGTTCCAGCCGGCGCGCTTCGACCACGGGTGGAAGCGTTGCAGCTTTTCCGCGACGGCGGCGTGCGCCGGATCGCGCGCGGCCACGAACATGCGGCGCACCGTCCCCTCGCCGGCAGTGTCGACGGCCGACCAATCGGCGAGCTCGGGGATGGACAGCCGCGCGATCGCCGGCAGCAGCGTCTCGAGCTCGACGTCGCCGGCGAGCTCGCTCATCTTGGACAAGAGCTCGAGCCGCCGCTCGGCGCGCTTGCGGTCGTCGATGTCGCGTCCGATCATCACCTGCGTGGTGAGCTCGCCGTCGCTGAAGACGGGGCTGATCTTCTCCTCGAACCAACGCGCACCGCCGCCCGGCTGCGCAATGGCGATCTCGCTGGTGAGCGCGGCGTGGGTTTCGTTGACGCGACCGATGCGCAAGTGCAGGTAGCGCTGCAGCTCGGCGGGCAGCTCGAGCTCGTCCGGGCGCTTGCCGAGCTGCGCGTCGAGCCCGCGGCCGGTGATCCCCTCGAGCAGCGACGCGGCGCGACGGTTGGCGAAGCGCAAGCGGCCGTCGGGCTCGGTGATGATGACCGCGTCCTCGATGGCGTCGAGCACGGCGAACAAGCGGCACTTCTGCTCGCGCAGCGCCGCCAGTTCGTGCCGCACCGGCCACTCGGCGATGGCGCGGACGCGGTCGCGCAGCCAGCCTCTCGCACGCTCGGCGACCTTCGTCATCGGGCCCCTCCGATTGGAAAGTGGGTCTCGATGAGATGCCGCGAGCACTCTTTTTCGCGCCGTGAATATTTCCTACGCGGGAGTGTCGGCGCCGATCGGCACCTGCCGAGAGGGAGCGCGCGGTCGAAAGATCTTGGGGAACAAGAGGCCGGTTCGCCGCTTGTACTCGGCGAAGCCGAACGTCCCGACGCTCGCTTTCATGTAGCCCCTCGAGGGCGGTAGCTGCATCGGTTGCGCCACGGCGCCGACGAGACCGGGGGCGCGCGCGGCCTAGCTTCTGGGGCATGGCCAAAATGCGTGCAGCACAAGTCTCGCGGCGCAACGGACCGATCGAGCTCGTCGAGCGCGACATTCCGCCGCCGACGCCGGGCAGCGTTCGCATCCGCGTCGACGCGTGCGGCGTCTGCCATAGCGACATCGCGGTGGTCGGTGGCGGGCTTCCAGGCCAGCGCTATCCGCGCGTGCCGGGCCACGAGGTCGCCGGCGTCGTCGACGCGCTCGGCGACGGCGTCAGCGGTTGGAAGCCCGGCGACCGCGTCGGCGTAGGCTGGAACGGCGGCTACGACGGCACCTGCGACGCCTGCCGGCGCGGCGACTTCTTCGGCTGCGTGACCGCGCCGATCACCGGCGCCACCTTCGACGGCGGCTACGCCGAATACATGATCGCGCCGACGAGCGCGCTGGCGCGCATCCCCGCCGAGCTCGACGCCGCCGAGGCTGCGCCGCTTCTGTGCGCCGGCGTCACCACCTTCAACGCGCTTCGCCGCTCGGGCGCGCGCGCCGGCGACCTCGTTGCCATCGTCGGCATCGGTGGCCTCGGCCACCTCGCCGTGCAATTCGCCGCCAAGATGGGCCTGCGCACGATCGCGCTCGGGCGCGGCAAGGACAAGGAGACGCTCGCGCGCAAGCTCGGCGCCGCGCG
>DASXOU010001066.1:0-3366 GCA_036494045.1 Polyangia bacterium
CGCACCGCGCGGATGACCTCGAGCGGCAAGCGCGCGCGCTGCTCACGTGGACCGCCGTACCCGTCCGAGCGCGTGTTCTTGGCCGAGAGGAAGGACGCCATTGTGTAGGCGTGCGCGTAGTGCAGCTCGACGCCGTCGAAGCCGGCGGAGAACGTGCGCGCGGCGGCGTCGGCGAAGAGCTCGGGCAGGACGCGCGGCAGCTCGCGGATGTGCGGCAGCTGCAGATCGGTGACGCGCTCGCGATAGCCGCGCTCGAGCGCGTCGAGCTCGCGCGCATCGAGCACCGACGGCAGCTCGCTGTCGTCGAGGGCGGCGAGCGCGGCGCGCACTTCGTCGTCGGGCGCGGTCAGCCAGCGCTCGTCGTCGCGCATGCGCGCCAGCGCTTGGCGGTGCGTCTCGCCGAGGAGAAGATAGCGGCCGAAATATTTTTCGCGCGGCGGACGACGCGCGATGCGCAGAAAGTCGATCGTCTGCAGGAACAGGAGCGTCTCGCCGCGCGAGCGGCGCTTGACGACCTCGACGAGGCGCTTGAGCCCGTCGACGAAGCGATCGTGGCCGACGCGCAGGAGCGGACCGGACGGGACGTCGCGGATGCCGGTGGCCTCGACGACGATGACGCCGGGACGGCCGTCGGCGAAGCGGCCGTACCAATCGAGCACCTCGGGGGTGACCTCGCCGTCGTCGGTGGCGCGCCACGGCACCATCGCCGGCACCCAGGTGCGCTGCCGCGCCTCGAGTGGACCTATGCGCACCGGGCTGAACCAGCGTGAGCGCGCCGCCTCTTCCGCCGAAGGCCAGCGCACCTCGGGAAGCGCGTGCTTGATCCGTTCAGGCGGCGTCCACATTGGTTAAACCAATTCTACTTGTCGCCTTCCTTCTTCGCGTCGGCTTTCGTGCGCATGAGGAGGCGCTCGACCGGCACGCCGCCGACGAGGTGCTTGTCGATGATCTCTTCGGCGTCAGCGGGCGTGGGCACGGTGTACCAGACCTGCTCGGGATAGACGACCACCGTCGGGCCGTAGGCGCATTGATCGAGGCAGCCGGCGGCATTGGCGCGCATGCGGCCCTTCAAGCCTCGGTCGTGCAGGCCCTTCTTGAAGGCCTCGCGGATCGCTTCCGAGCCCTTCGACGCGCAGTCGCCCTTGGGATTGTCGGGGTCGCGACGGTTGGTACAGATGAAGACGTGTCTCTCGAAGTGGGGCATTGGTTAAACCAATCTAAGTGCGCAGGAGCGCCTTGCCGATGACGAGCCGCTGGATCTCGCTGGTGCCTTCGTAGATGCGGAGCGCGCGAACCTCGCGGTAAAGGCGCTCCACGATGCAGCCGGCGACCACGCCCTGGCCGCCGAAGAGCTGAACCGCGCGATCGATCACGCGCTGCGCGGCTTCGGTGGCGTAGAGCTTGGCCATGGCAGCGTCGACGGTGCCGGGCCCGTCGCTGGTGTCGATGCGATGCGCGGCGGAGAAGACGAGCAGGCGCGCGGCGGCGACGTCGACGGCCATGTCGGCGAGCGCCATCTGCGTCGCTTGGAAGTCGGCGAGCGGCCGGCCAAACTGCTTGCGCAGAAGCACGCGGTCGCGCGCCTCGTCGAGCGCGCGCGCCGCCATGCCGAGCGCGGCGGCGCCGACCGAGGTGCGGAAGAAGTCGAGCGTCGCCATGGCCAACGCGAAGCCGCCGCCCTCTTCGCCGAGGAGCGCGCTCGACGGCACGCGCACGCGCGCGAGCGTCATCGTTCCGATCGGATGGGGCGCGATCAGCTCGGTCGGCGTAATGGTCAAACCATTGGCGCTGCCGTCGAGGACAAAGGCGCTGAGGCCGTGGTGGCGATCGTCGGAGGTGCGCGCGAACAGCACGTACGAATCGGCGACGCCGGCGTTGGAGATGAAGCACTTGGTGCCGTCGATGATCCAGCCGTCGCCGTCGCGCACGGCGCGGGTGGCGATGGCGCTGACGTCGCTGCCGGCGTCGGGCTCGGTGATGGCGAAGGCGCAAATGGTTTGACCATCGGCGACGCGCGGCAGGAGCGCGCGGCGCTGCTCGTCGCTGCCGGCGAGCGTCACCGGGTAGCTGCCGAGGCCCTGCATGGCGAACATGGTGTCGGCGAACGACGAGCGATAGCCGAGCACCGCGCGCAAGACGCACAGATCGCGCAGCTCGACGCGCTCGCGCAATCCGCCGAACGCCAACGGCACGCATGCCTTGACCAGCTCGTGGCGCGCCAGCCGCTCGACGACGCGGCGCGGATCGTGATCGCTCTCGAGATCGGCGGCATCGACCCACGCCTGCGCTTGGTAGCGCAGCGCGATGTGCCGCTCCTCGAGAAATCCGACGGGCACGCTAGTCTCCGACTGGGGACATCAGCGTCCCTCGAACTTGGGCTCGCGCTTGGCGACGAAGGCTTCGTACGCTTCGCGGAAGTCGCGCGTCGCCATGCAGATCTGCTGCGCCTGCGCCTCGGCTTCGAGCGCCTCCTCGAGCGACAGGCTGGGCTCGCGGCTCAGCATCTCCTTGGTCATGCCGAGCGCGAACAGCGGACCGGTGGCGAGCCGCGCCGCGAGCGCGCGCGCCGTCTCCAATACCGCGTCGGGCGCGACCACGGAATTGGTTAAACCAATTTTGTGCGCGTCGGCAGCGACGAGCGGCTCGCCGAGCATGAGGAGCTCGGTGGCGCGCGCGAGGCCCACGATCTGCGGCAACAGCCAGGCGGCGCCCATGTCGGCGCCGGCGAGCCCGACCTTGACGAACAAGAAGGCGATCTTGGCCTTCTCCGACATCACGCGGAAGTCGCAGGCGAGCGCGATCACCGCGCCGGCGCCGGCAGCGACGCCGTTGATGGCGGCGACGACGGGCTTGCGCAGCTGGCGGATGGAGCCGATGAGCGCGCCGGTCATGCGCGTGAAGACGAGGCGCTCGGCGGGTGTCATGTCGAACAGCGGCCCGATGATCTCGTGCACGCTGCCGCCCGAGCAGAAGCCGCGACCGGCGCCGGTGATGACGACCGCCTTGACGCCGCTCTCGGTCTCGAGCGCGCGGAAGCAGTCGCGCAGCTCGGCGTAGACCTCGAAGGTCAGCGAATTGAGCGTGTCGGGGCGATCGAGCGTGATGGTGGCGATGCCGTCGCTGCCGAGCTCGTAGCGAAAGCTCTTTGGCGCGATCACGTTGCGATCACCGCGAGGCCCTCGATCTCGACGAGCGCGCCCGCCTCGAGCAGATCGGCGACTTGCAAGAGCGCCATCGCCGGATAGTGCGTGCCCATGAGCTCGCGGTAGATGACGCCGAGCTCCTTGGTGCGCGCGACGTACAGCTTCTTGTCGGTGACGTAGATGCGCAGCGAGATCAGATCGACGGGCACGCCGCCGGCTTCGT
>DASXOU010001067.1:0-2984 GCA_036494045.1 Polyangia bacterium
GCCCGCACCGGCTCCGGCTGCACCGCCGTCCGCCGCTCCGCCGGCAGCGCCCCGACCTCCGCCGCCGGCACCTGCACCACGCCGTACCCTCTCGCCACCGCCTTCGCCGGCCCCGCGACGACGACGTACCACTCGACCCGCTCGCCCTTGGGCACCAACGTCCCGTCGAGCACCGGATCCGGCTCCGCCCCGTACTCCACCAGCGTCGCCCCCACGAACGGCGCCTGCCCGACCATCTTCACCGACGGAAACATCGGCTGCAGCAGATCGAGCAGCTCATAGTACGAAGCCCCCGCGCGCGCCCCCGGCCGATCGCGGCTCGCCACCGCCAGCACCACCGTGCCCTCGGACTTCACCACGCGCCTCAGCGCCTCGACCGTCGCCCGCAGCGCCGCCGCCTCGACGTCGAGCGCGAACGCCACGTCGAACTCGCCCGCCGCCAGCCCGCCCAGCCCATCGATCGTCACCCGCCCGACGCTGTGGGCCTTGTGCGCCCGCAAAAAATCGCCGCTCGACTCGGTGCCGACCTCGAGCACGTGCGCCCCCGCCAAGAGGTCCTGCACGTACAAGTACGTCGTCAACCGTCGCAGGCGCGCGTCGAGGAACATGGTGCGGGACTCTAGCATGGGCCCCCCTTCGGCTGATAAACTGGTGACGTGCCCGACGATCGCGAACGCAACGTCGTCCTCATCGAGGCCGACGGCCGCGTCAAGCTCGACAGCGAGGCGCAGCGCCGCCTCGCCGGCCACCCCGGCAAGTTCCGCGTCGTGCCCACCACCGGCGAGATCATGATCCTGCAGCGCGTCGCCGACAGCCGCGCCGCCGCGTCGGTCAGCGCCATCACCGCCGGCCGCGTCACGCTCGCCGGCGAGGTCGACGCCGTCGGCGGCCTCGTCGACGTCATCAACTTCATCCTCTCGCAAGCGTGGTCCGGCCAGCTCGCGATCATCGACGGCTCGGCGCGCAAGACGATCTACTTCCGTCGCGGCGACGTCCGCACCGCCGCCTCCAACGTCAACGAAGATCGCCTCGGCGCCATCCTCTACCGCTTCGGCGTCGTCTCCGAAGCCGAGCTGCAAGCCGCGGTCAACGCCGTCGGCGCCGCCAAGCTCGGCCAGGTCCTCGTCGAGCAGGGCAAGCTGACGCCGCACGACCTCTACACCTACGTGCGCAAGCAGGTCGAAGAGATCTTCTTCTCCGTCCTCGTCATGCGCGCCGGCGCGTTCTACTTTTACCGCACCGACGAGGATCAAGGCCCGGTCTCGCAGCTCTCGCTCTCGACCAAGCAGCTCCTCTTCGACGGTGTGCGCCGCATCGACGAGCTCGGCTACTTCCGCGAGAAGCTGCCGTCGAACGAAGTGGTCTTGCAGCGCCGCCATCCGGCGCCGCCCACCAAGCTCGACCCGAAGGAAGAGCGCGTGCTCGGCCTCGTCGACGGCGCGCGCGACATCGCCGCCATCTCGCGCGCGTCGCACCTCGGCGAGTTCGAGACCACCAAGGTGCTCTACCAGCTGGTGACGTCGGGCTTCATCGACACCAAGCTCGAGCCGGTGGTCAAGCTGGCGGCGAGCGCGCGCCCCGGCGACTCGCTGCAAGACATCTTCGGAAAGGTCGTCGACGCCTTCAACGAGGTCTACGCCAAGATCTACAACGCCGTCGCGCAGCGCGGAAAAGCGCAGCCGCTCCTGAAGGGCCTCGAGAGCTTCTTCGGCTCGGTCGCCGAGTTCGCGCCGCTCTTCGTCGGCCTGTCGATGGACGAACGCGGCACGCTCTCGCGCGATCAGCTGCTCGCCAACTTGAACATGGCGCCCACGGACGACAAGCTCGACTACCTGCACCGCGGCCTCAACGAGCTCCTCTTCTTCGAGCTGTTCACCGCCGGCGAAGCCGTCGACCGCCGCGAAGAGATCGAGCTGCACCAACGGCTCAACCAGATCATCCGCGACCGCGGCGCCGTCCCGCCGCGCACCGCCACCATCGTCGCCGAGCCCGGCGACGCCAACGAGGAAGCCGTCTGATCGAGCCCGCCTTCCGCTTCCGTCACGATCGGCGCGTGCGTTACGTCGAGACCGACGCGCAGGCGATCGTGTATCACTCGAACTACCTCGTCTACTGCGACGCCGCGCGCGTCGAGTGGTTCCGCGCGCTCGCCGGCGGCGGCAAGCCGTGGCGCGACGAACGTGACTACGACGTCGTCCTCGCCCACGCGTCGCTCGACTTCAAATCCTCGGCGCGCTTCGACGATCCGCTCACCATCTGGATGCGCCTCGCCGCCGTCGGCACGTCCAGCTTCACCTTCGCCTACCGCATCGAGCGCGAGACGACGCTGCTCTGCGAAGCCAAGACCGTCCACGTCGCCGTCGACCGCGCCTCGCGCCAAAAGCGCGCGCTGCCCGACGTCTTCAAGCAGCGCATCGTCGCCTTCGATCGCGACGGCGTTATGGGCTGAAGCGCGCGATCGCGTCGGGTGAGGTCAGCTCGATCTTGTCGCCGGCAAAGCCGTCGAAGAGCGCGCGGTGAGCGCCGAGCGAGAACGTGTCGGCGCGCGTCGCGTAGTCGCGGATCCAGCCGATCAGCATCTCGAGGTTCGCGTCCTGCGCCTCTTTGCTCGCATACTTGTGCGGCTCCCACGGCCGCCGCCGCGCGTTCGCCACGCAGGCGTCGACTCCGGGGTTGAGGAACACGAGCCGGGTGCAGCGCAGAAGCGGCGCCGCGAACAGATCGCCGTAACAGCCCTCGATCACCCACGCCTGGCGTGCCTCCATGAAGCTCACGATCTCGCGCGCGCTCTCGGCGACGGCGCGCCGCCGCGGCGGCGTCGTCGGCTCCCACGCCAAGGTGTCGAGGTCGAGATGCGCCGCGCCCGCCGCCTGCACGAGGCGCAGCGCCAGCGTCGACTTTCCGGAGCCCGAGTTGCCGACGATCGCGTAGCGCACGTCAGCGGCGGATCTCGAATCGTCTGAGGTCGTCCGCGACCTCCTCGT
>DASXOU010001068.1:0-5650 GCA_036494045.1 Polyangia bacterium
CTGCCGGCCGCAGCCTGCCGGCGACGGGTGGGAGCCGCGCCCGCAAACTGTGGCGCCCACGTAACGTGGACGCGCGCAACCCGGCGATTCCGCGCGGTCCGATTCTGGCGCGCGCGTTGCTCCAGCCGGGCGTATGAAACGCATCCTCGTCGCCGCCGCCCTCGTCTGCGTCGCCGCTGACGCGCGCGCCGCCGCCAGCTGCCATCTCGACTACGGCAACGGCGCGCTCATCCCCAACGTCTCCATCGTCGCGCTCTACTGGGGCACGACCAACAACGGGCAGTACGCCTACAAAGATCAGCTGCACCAGTACTACGACGCCATCACCAACAGCCCCTACTTCGACTGGCTCATCGAGTACAACGTCACCGGCTACAGCGTCGGGCGCGGCGGCTTCACCGCCGAATATGCCGATCCCGCGCCGCCCGCCGGCACCACCATCGACGAGACCAAGACGCTGACGCCGTGGATCTCGGGCCTCATCGACGCCGGCAAGATCCCCGCGCCCGACGACAACACGCTCTACTTCGTGCACCTGCCCGGCACGGTGCAGGTCTCCGGCGGCGGCGCGGGCACGACGTGCAGCGACAACTGCGCCTACCACTCGTTCTACGAGAAGAGCGGCAAGGAGGTACGCTTCGCCGTCATCCCCGATCAGAACAGCGGCGCCTGCTCGACCAACAGCATCTGCCCGACGGAGCTGGCGGCGCTTCCGCGGCTGACCATCGTCGCCTCGCACGAGCTCGTCGAGGCGGTGACCGATCCCAACGGCTCGGGCTGGCTCGACAACAACCAGCAGTGCGGCGAGATCGGCGACATCTGCGTCGGGCAGCCGGGCACCGCCGCCGGATACACCGTGCAGCTCGAGTGGTCGAACAAGAACGCAAAGTGCATCGACCACGACGCCAACGTCGTGTTCAACGACTTCTCGTTGGCGCTGACGCCGGCGACGGCGAGCGCGGCGGCGGGCACGACGGCGACGGTGAGCGTGGCGGCGATGCCGACGACGGGATCGCAGCCGGAGACGGTGGCGCTGACGGTGGACGGGTTGCCGACCGGCGTGACCGGCGCATTCGCGACGGCGTCGATCGAGTCGAACGCGTCGACGATGTTGACGCTGACGGTAGCGGGGACGATGGCGCCGGGGAGCTACATGTTCGACGTGACGGGGAAGGCGACGAACGGGGCGCATCACTCGGCGAGTGGGATGTTGACGGTGACGGAGGCGCCGCCGCCACCGTCGGGCGGCGTCGATGGAAACGGCGGGGGAGGATCGTCAGGCGGCGTCGGCGGCAGCGGCAGCGGCGGCAACGGCGCCACCGGCAACGGCGGCGCGACGGGCGGAGGGCGCGCTAGCGGCGGGTGCGCGGTCGACAGCGTCGGCGCGGCGCCATCGGCGGATGTCGTGCTGTTCGCCCTCGCCGGGTTGGTGCTCTTGATTCTTCGTCGGCTCTCGCGGCAACATCCCCCGACCAGCTAAGGGGGAACCATGAACCGCATCCGCTCGCTCGCCGTCGTCGCGATCGTCTCCGCCGTCTCTTCAGTCGCGCTCGCCGGCGAGATCATGTACTCCGCGCAGCCGTACGAGCACGACAAGATCACCGTCGCCGCCGAGAAGATCTGGCTCAAGGGCGACAAGGTCTGGTTCAAGCTGCGCGTGATGAACGGCAGCGACAAGGTCGTCATCTTCGATAAAGAGCAGATCCAGGCCAAGCTGCCCGACGGACGCGTGCTGGCGCGCGCGCGCAGCGTCTTCGCCGGTCAGGCCAAGCCGTCGATGGTGATGCCGGGCGGCAGCCAGCCGCTGTGGGTCGAGTACGTGATCGGAAAGATGCCGCTGCAAGTGGCGCTGCAGTTCAACCACGGCTGGGTCAAGGACGGGAAGCCGATCGAGCTGCCCGAGTTCATCGCCGGTCCAGGGAACGGCGGCCAGTAGCGGAGATCTCGCGGTTCTCGACGATCGCCGACGGGCCGCCGCGCTTGGCCATCGCGATCATCGCGCGCCCGACCTCCTCGGTCGTCGTCACCAGCGACGGGAACAGCGCGCGCCACACCGGAAACATCCAGCCCACGACCGCGTAGATCACGCGATACATGCGCGTCTTCGAGGTGATCCCGTCGAGCGGCTGCACGTAGCCGGGGCGAAACATGAACGACGCCCGGAACGGCAGCCGCATGAGCGCGTTCTCGGTCTTGCCCTTGACGCGCGCCCACATCGATCGCCCGCGCTCCGTCGAATCGGTGCCGGCGCCCGAGACGTAGATGAACGTCATCTGCGGATTGAGCTTCGCGAGGCGCTCGGCGACGGCGAGGGTGAGCGCGTAGGTGACGCGCGTGTAGTCGGCTTCGTTCATCCCCGCCGACGACACGCCGAGGCAGAAGAAGCAGGCGTCGAAGCCGGCGAGCCGAGCGGCGACGGGCGATAGATCGTACAGATCGCCGTGCACCAGCTCCTCCAGCTTGTCGTTCGCGACGCCGATCGGTGTGCGCCCGACGACGAGCACGCGCTCCACCGTCGCGTCGCGCAAACACTCGCGCACCACGCCTTGACCGATCATGCCGCTGCCACCAAAGACGATCACGCGCATCGCGACCTCGTTCTAACAGCGTCTCGCGCTCTTATCCTGCGACGAATTGCCACACCGCGAACACCCTCGCGGCATGGTACGCTGGCGCCTCGCAGAGGGGGTCACCATGCCGCGCTATCTTGCCATCCACCACTCGCCCGGTGTCAGCCAGGAAGATTTCCAGCGCAACATCCCCGAGGTCTTGCGCGGAAAGTTCGCCACCTTCGTCCAGACCTACGTGAACCTGGCCAAGGGCACCATCGTCAACATCTACGACGCCGAGAACGAAGCGGCGCTGGCGCGCGAGTTCGAGCGCATCGGCTTCCCGTTCGACGAGATCCAGGAGATCCAGTTCGGCGCCTCCGCCGACGATCTGCGCAAGATGTCGGGCGGCGCGCGCTAGCGCTCGACGACGATGTCGCGCCGCTGGTTTCAACGCACGGTCGCGCCCGGCAAACGGCCGCACAAGACCAACGTCTTCGAGAGCATGGTCGCGCAGCAGGGCATGCTCGAGCAGATGCCGCTGCATCCCTACTTCGGGCCCGGCGACATCGTGCCGACGGCGGCGCTGTCGCTGTCGCTGCCGTCGATGCCGCGCGCGCACTTCTATCACTACAACGACATCCCCGAAGTGATCCTGACGATGGCCGGCGACGGCGCGCTCTTGTCGACGGGGCAGCTCTACCTGCAGCAGGGCACGCACGGCGTGACCACTTTTTTGCGCAAGAGCGACGGGCCCGAGGCGCAGACCTACCAGATCTCGCTCGTCATCATCCGCATGAAGCCGGCGGCGCCGCAGAACGAAGGCTTCATCATGCGCTGCCACGGCTGCAACGAGGTCGTGTTCCGCATGGATCGTGACGTCTGGCAGGGGCGCGAGCATCGCTACTATCCCGAGCTCGCCAACGTGCGCTTCTACGCCGACGCCGTCGACGAATTCAACTCCGTGACGCGCACTTGTGCCAAGTGCGGCGTGACGCAGGAGCCGTTCCCCGCCGATCTCATGGGCTGGCGACGCTACGCGCAGTACGTCGAGCTGGCCAACCGCGCGCGCGGCGATCTCGAGCGCGCCGGAGCCAAGTGATGGCGCTCGAGCGCAAAAAGACGCTCAACGTCTTTCGCGAAGCGCCGTCGGCGTGGGGCTCGTGGGATGAATTTCCCATCGGGCCCAAGGGCACCGATCCGATGCCGCACCTGAGCCGCAGCCGCATCGCGCAGCCGTTCTTCACGGTGTGCAGCGCCGACGTCGTGGTGATCCACATGGCCGGCGCCGGCGAGATCCAGTTTCGCGACCTCGAGCCCGCGCGAATGGCGCTTGTGCCCGGCGACAGCATCTACATTCCGGCGTGCGTGCCGAGCCGCATCGTGCCGGAAGGCGAGATCCTGCAAGTGCGGCTCAAGGCGGAGCCGGCCGTGCAGGAAGCGGTGGCCTGGTACTGCGCGGGGTGCGGCGCGCTCGTGCACGGCGTCGAGCTCGACGATACGATCGTGCAGCGCGGCTGGTGGCGCGCGGTCGGCGCCTTCAACGGCGACGTCGCGCTGCGCACCTGCGGCGGCTGCGGCGCGATCCATCCGCCGGCCGAGCTCGGCGACATCGCCTGGCCCGACGTGGCGGCGGCCCTCGAGGCCGACGACTGATCGGACGATGCGCGCGCTGGTGCTGGCCGACGCGACCACGACGCTGGCGCTCGAGGCGACGCTCGGGCCGCGCGGCTATGTCGTCGTGCGCGTCGCCGGCATCGCCGCGGCGATCGCCGAGCTGCACGACGCCGCGCTGATCCTCGCCGACGCGGCGCTCGTGGTCGGCGACGCGGATGCGCTGCGCACGCTGGCCACCGATGGACGGGCGCCGCTGGTCATCGCCGACGCGCCGCAACTCGTCGCCCATGCTGCGGCGCGCGCGGGCGCGCCCAGCGGCCACCACGCGCTCGCCGACTACGACGCGTTCATCGAGCCTCTGCCCGACGGCGTCGTCACCTATCGCCTCGACGGCCTCGGCGTTCTCTACGCCAACCCGGCCATGGTCGCGCTGCTCGGCTACGGCGCGGCCGGCGAGCTGGTCGGCCGCTCGTGCCTCGAGCTCGTGCATCCCGACGATCGCGAGCTCGTGCGCGCGCGCATCCGCGCCGTCACCGAGCCGCCGTTCGCCACCACGTCGGCCAACATCCGTCTCCTTGGCAGCGACGGCAGCCCGCGCTGGGTCGAGACGCGCAGCATCCGCCTCTTCTTCGGCGACGCGCCGGCGGTGACGGTCTTGGTGCGCGATCTGTCGCCGCGCCTCACCGCCGAAGAGGCGCTCAAGCGCTCCGAAGATCGCTTCGTCAAGTTCTTCCACGTCAACCCCGCCTGCTCGACGGTCACGCGCCTGTCGGACAACATCTTCGTCGACGTCAACGAGCGCTTCTGTCAGCTCAGCGGCTTCTCGCGCGAGGAGCTCCTCGGCTCGACCGGCGTCGCCGTGGGCCTGTGGCAGGATCCGGCCGAGCGCGCGCGCATCGAGGCGGCGATCCGCGCCGGCGTGCGCGTGCACGACATCGAGGTGCGCCTGCGCAAGAAGTCGGGGCAGCCGATCGACGTGCGCATGTCGCTCGAGACCTTCACGCTCGGCGGCGTCGAGTGCGTGTTCGCGCTGTCGTACGACATCACCGAGCGGAAGCTCCTCGAGGCGCAGCTGCGCCAGGCGCAGAAGATGGACGCCATCGGCCGTCTCGCCGGCGGCATCGCGCACGACTTCAACAACCTCTTGACCGCGATCCGCGGCTACGCCGAGCTCCTGGCCACGACGCTGACGCCGGGCACGCGTCCGCACGACGCCGCCGCGCACATCCATCGCTCGTCGCTGCGTGCCTCGTCGTTGACCGAGCAGCTGCTGGTGTTCACGCGGCGCCGGCCGCAGGAGAGCCGCGTCATCCAGCTCAACGACATCGTGCAGTCGATGGCGTCGATGATGCGGCGCCTCATCGGCGAGGATCTCGAGCTCGTTCTCGAGCTCGCGCCCGCCATCGGCCGCGTGCGCATGGATCCGACGCAGGTCGAGCAGGTGCTCCTCAACCTCGCGGTCAACGCGCGCGACGCGATGCCGG
>DASXOU010001069.1:0-1732 GCA_036494045.1 Polyangia bacterium
GCGACCGAGGCGCCGAAGCCGCCGTCCGCGGTCGCGCCGGGCGCGGTGCCGCCGGCGCGCGAGGCGCTCATCATGGTGCTCTTGGCCAAGTCGCCGGCGGAGCGGCCGGCGGCGGCGGCGGACGTGTTGCGCGCGCTCGAGGGGATCGCGACGCCGCCGATGAGGATGACGGCGGAGACGCCGCGGCCGGCGCCGCCGCGGGCGAAGACGCCGTGGTGGCCGGCGGTCACGGTCGCGGTCGCGGCGATCGCGGGGTTCGCGATCCTCGGCGTGCGCATGTCGGCGCGCAGCCGCGTCGACGCCGAGGCGCGCGCGCGCTTCGACGCCATCGTCGCGGCCAACGGCGATCCGCCGACGCCGGACAAGTGCCGCAGCAACGACGGCGGGCTCATCGAGCGCTTGGCGCGCGCCGGCGCGTGGCTGCAGGAGAGCGCTGCGGGCGCGCCGCGGCCGCAGGATCGCGATGCGCTCGCGCTCTTGTCGACGATCCACGACGCCGACGGCTCGGCCGAATATTGGTCGATGCTCTCGCGCGCGCGGCTGGTCGTCGAGCCGACGCCGGACGGCGCGCTGGCCGCGGCCAAGCGCGCGGTCGAGCGCTGCCCGGAGATGGCGCTGGCGCACAACGCCGTCGGTGGCGCCGAATTACGCGCGCACGACGACGCGGCCGCCGGCGCCGCGTTCAAGCAAGCGATCACGATCGCGCCCGATTACACGGCGCCGCGCTTCAACCTCGGCCTGTTGGCGCTGCGCGCAAAAGACGCGGCGGCTGCCGTGGCCGCGTTCGACGCGGTGCTCGCCAAGGATCCGCTGCATCCGCGCGCGCACCTGGCGCGCGGACAGGCGCGCATGATGAGCGGCGACTTCGCCGGCGCGCTCGACGATCTCGAGCAGTCGACGCTGCGCCATCCGAGCGACGGCGACGCCTGGCTGCTGCTCGGCAAGGCGCGCGAGGCGTCGGGCGCGCAGAAGACGGCGATGGAGGCCTTCTGCAAGGCCAAGTCGCTCGGCGTCGCCGGCGCCGATGCGCTCTGCCCTACTGGATGAGCTTGTCGATGTCGAGCTGCGCCAGGCGGAAGTCGGGCTGCTCCTTGACGACGGCGGCCAGCTCCTTCTTCGCGGTCGTCTTGTCGCCGCGATCCTTGGCGTCGAGCGCGCGCGAGTAGCGCAGCGCCAGCTTGGTCGCGAGCTTGCCCGGCGGCTTGGGCGGCTTCTTCGCGGCGACGGCTGACGTCGGCGTCGCTTCGGCGATCGGATGCGTCTTTTCGACGAGGATCTTGGCGATGCTGTCCGAGAGCTTCTGCTCGACGCCGAGAAAATCTTGCGGCTTGCCGCTGGCGCCCGTCGACTGCAGCACCTTGCCGGTCTCGACCTCGACGACGCGCGCATCGGCGCGCAAGGTGTTCATCAGATCGAAGTAGCCGCCGAGCACCATGTAGCGCGCGCCCAGGAGCTTGCCGACCTTGGCCGCCGTCGCCGGATCGATCTTGCCCGACTGCGCGAGCTTGAGCTCGGCCAGGATCTCCTCAAGCCGATCGCGCTCGACCAGGCGCACGCCGTCGAGCGCCGACAGATCCGAGATCAGCATCTGCGCCAGCCCTTTTCGCAGGACCGCCATGTCGGCGTCCTTGCCCGAGTAGTCGAAGTAGAGCACGGCCACCGTCGGGCGCGTGTCGGGCGGCGCGGCGCGCGCGACGAGCGGCAGGGCGACGAGTGACAACGCGAGCGCGGC
>DASXOU010001070.1:0-3664 GCA_036494045.1 Polyangia bacterium
CGTCGTCGGCGCGCAGGTGGAGACGCCGGCGCCGACGATGTGGCGGGTGCCGGTGTCGAGCATGTCGACCGGCTGGGTGCCGCCGTTCTGCGTGACGTGATAGACGATGGTCGCCTTGTTGCCCGACGCCAGGAACACGTAGAAGTCGCCGCCGTAGAAGGCGAAGGCCCACGCCGAGGCCATGCCGGTCAGCGACGTCAGCGGGATCTGGCTCGACTCCATCGCCGAGCTCTTGTCGATCTTCGACACGCGCGCCATCGTGTTGTTGCCGGTGACGGGGAAGAAGCCCCACAGATCGGCGAGGCCGGTGCCGGTGAGCTCGGGATCGCCGGTGAGCGAGTTGCCCTTGGTGATCATGAGGCTGGTGGTGTCGAGCGTGCCGAGATTCGAGCTGCCACCGACCATGTCGCCGCCGCCGATGAACAGCGTCTCGTCGGTGGACATGGCCGCGTTGGAGACGAAGCCCATGCCGAACTCGTCGAAGCCTTGCTGCCCGCCGGTGAAGCTGGTGGGCGTGCAGGCGGCGTTGGCCGTCGAGACGTTGAACAGCATGTTGGGCGAGCCGCCGCCGAGGCCGCCCGACTGGTCGACGTACTCGACCCAGGCGACCGCGTTGCGATCGACCGACATGGAGAAGGGCTCGTAGAAGCCGCCGGCGCCGCTGCAGTTGAGCTTGCCGATGTCGGTGAACACCGAGTTGGCGATGGTCATCTGATCGGGCTTGAAGCTGGAGAAGGTGCCGTCCTGGTCGATGACGTAGATGAGCTTGGCGGCGTCGCTGCAGTCGCCGGTGCCGGTGCCGCCGCCGGAGCCCCCGCTGCCGCCGCCACCCGAGCCGCCGGTGCCGCCGCCGCCGGTGCCGCCGGTGCCGCCGCCGCCCGTACCGCCCGAGCCGCCGCCGCCGTGGTTCGGATTCGTCGCGCCGCATCCAACCGCGAAGCAGAGCAAAACCACGCTGAGGTGCCGCATGAGGCGAACTTTAGCAAATCGTGGCGACGGCGGAGTGGGCAAAATTACAGGTGTGGTGTGTGATGGATGCCGCACCGGGTCATGTGCAGGTGCGGCACGGCTCAGGCTTCGGGGGCGACGAACTGGAAGCGCTCGAGCATGCGCTGCGCCCAGGCGATGCGGCGCCAGGCGCGGACGCGGCGCTGCATACGGTGCTCGTCCTCGTCGCTGAGCGGGGTCGCGCGCGGAGGGGGCGGCGGCGGAACGCCGAGCAGGCTGCGCGCGCGAATCCGCGAGGGCACGGGATGGCTCGGCGACGGCAGCCACGCGTGGCGCGGCGCGGCCAGCGGCGTGTTCGTTTTCGGGACGGCCGCGGCGGCTGGCCTGGCGACGGGTGCGGGGCGCTCGGCGGCGGGCCGCAGGTCGACGCCGGGGAGGTTGGCGCGCTTGAACGGCGTCGTCGTCAGTTGGTCGTCGGCCACGACGCGCCGCTCCGGCTCGACGAGGGTGATGCGGAGCGAGAAATCCGCCGCGTCCTGCATGCGCGCCGTCGGAGCAACTCCCATGCCCGCCGACGAGCCGGCGACTTTCGCGCACCTCGGCGACCTCGGCGCGTGCCGACGGACGCGCCGCGGGGGGCGCGCTCGCCGCTGACCACGAGTTGCAGCGCGTCTCGGTTCGCAGATCGGGTGAAACCGGAATAGGGGAAGCGTCACCTTCGTTTCGGCGTACGATAATGGAGCGGAGGTTCCCGATGATGCGGCATGCCCTGGTTGCGCTCGGTCCGAGGACGATGGCGATGGGAGTGCTGGTAGGCGGAGCGGCGTTGGCGCTCGGCGCCCTGTTTCTGCCGCACGCGGTCGCGGCACCGACGGTGGCGCCGTCGGCGATGTACCGGCTCGTGTTGCACGCGCCCGTCGAGGGCGGGGCGTTCTACGTGAGCGCCTGGGCCGAGGGCGAGGTGTTCGTCAAGTCGCACGACGCCAAGAACCTCACGTTCGTGCGCCGCGGCGAGGAGCACGACGGCTGCACGTGGCAGGGCACCGAGCGGCTGACGCGGCTCAACGACGGGGCCTACGCGTACGACTACGCGGAGACGATCCTGTCGTGCCGGCCGGACGCGCGTCCGTTCCGCAAGACCCCGCGCAGCGGCATCGTCACGGTCGAGCAGTGGGATGGGCCGGCGACGGCGACGGCGCTCGTGGCCGTGCAGGCGCCCGGTAATCTATGGAACCCGACGGCGATGAACGACATCGCCACCGATGATGACGACTGCGGCTGCGCCGACGACGACGACGACTCGGAAGTGGCGCTCGCCGACGCGCAGCGCGAGCTGGCCGACGCGCAAAAAGAGATCGACCAGGCGATGCACCAGGCCGATCAGGAGCTCAAGGCCGCGCTCGCCCACGTCGACAGCGACGACGACGACTAGCAAAAGCTGAAAAACAGGCGACAGGCGACAGGCGACAGGCGATTTCAAATTTCGACGTGCGCGCCGCGACGATCGGCGAATTCCGCGCCTTTCTGAAAGTTGCCTATCGCCTGCCGCCTGTGGCCTGTCGCCTGTTCAATCGCTCTTCGCTTCCTTCGCCGCCCGCTCCAACAACTCCGCCAGCATCGCCGCGCCGCGCCCCGGCGGCGTGCAGCCCATGTGGCCGGTGCACACCGTCTGCACGTCGACGCCAGCGAGGCTCTGCGCCAGCGCCGCGATCCCGCGATGGTTCGCCGCGGGATCGATGCTGAACGCGCGCATGCAGAAGTCGAGCTTGTCGCCGTCGATGATCATGCTGTCGCCGGCGAAGAGCATCTTATCGAACACGAACACGTAGGAGCCGGGCGTGTGGCCCGGCGTCGGCAGCGCCAGCACCTTGTCGGCACCGCCGACGGGGATCTCGACGAGCCCGACCAGCGGATCGGTGGTCTCGACCGGCGGCGGCGGAAAGATCGCTCGCAGCATCTTTCCCGCGACCGGCGCGATCATCGGCGCGCGCCCGGCCAGGAACTCGACGTCGGGCGCGCCGACACGGATCTTTGCGTGCGTGCATAGCGGCGACGCCGAGACGTGATCGAAGTGGCCGTGCGTGAGGAACACCTGGCTTACGTCGTCGCGCGTGGCGTTGAGCGCGCCCAGGAGCCGATCGAGCGCGGTGCCCTCCTGATCGACGCCCGCGTCGAACAAAATCACGCCGCTCGGCGTGCGCGCGCCATATATGTCGGTGAACAAATTGCGCTCGCGCTGAACCCGGCCGATCATCTCGGGAGGCGACGTGGAGTGGCGAAGCATGCGCGCAGCGGCGACCACGACGACCGGCAGCACCACGAGCACGACGGCGACGGTCCACAGGCGCGAGCGGCGGCGGGGCATGGCGGCAGCATACCGCGGTGCTTACAGCGGGGGCGAGGGTTGTCGATGCTGGACGTGATGGAGCTGGAGCGCACGCTCGACTTGTGGGCCTCGATGTGGCTGGCCGAGGAGCGCGCGCAGTTCGAGCGCGCGGTCGAGCGCATCGTCGACGGCGACGGGCCGCTGCCGCTCAAGGCCGCCGCGGTGGCTGCCTCCCGCATCATCGCGACGCCGCGCCTGCTCGGCGCGGTCGAGCGCGCCGAGTGGCTGCTCGAGGACTACGTGCTCGACGAGATCGAGGAGATCGCCGGGCCGCGCGCGCGGCTCATGCGTCACGCCGAGCGGCTGGCCCACGATCGTCTGGGCGTGGCG
>DASXOU010001071.1:0-3039 GCA_036494045.1 Polyangia bacterium
GGCGTCAGGCGCGTCGACGCCAAGGTCGCGACCCAGGACGGCGACGTCAAGGCGCTGCAATCAGCGCTCGCGGATCTCGACGCGAAGGTCAAGCAGCTCCTGGCGCGGCCGGTATGCGAGACGCCCAAGCCCGCCGTCGCCGCGACGCCGTCGCCGAAGCCGACGGTGATCGCCGCCAAGCCCGTCGTCGATCTCGGCACTGCCAAACCCTGACAACAGGCGACAGGCGGCAGGCGATACGCAATTCAAACTTTCCGGTAAATCGCCTGCGGCCTGCTGCCGGTCGCCTGTCGCCTGTTGATTAACGCTGCCCCGTGCAGTCGCGCTGCTCCAACATTAATGGTGCCAGCGGCGCCTGCGTCCAATCGAATGCCATCGTCAAGTCATCGGTGTCGGGCCCGTCCTGCGCCGCCGGATCCTGCGCCACCAGCGGCGGCAGGCCGAATACCTTCTCCACGAACTTCGGGATCGACGCGTGCTGCGCCACGCGCGAGTAGACCTCGCCCGGCCGCGCGTACGGCGAGACGATGATGAGCGGCAGCCGGAAGCCGAGCCCGTACGGCGCGGTGTCGTCGCAGCCGTATTGCTTGGGCGGCGCCACGTGATCGTACCAACCGCCGAAGTCGTCCCACGTCATCAAGATCGCCGTCGACGCCCACAACGGACTCTGCATCACGTGGTTCAAGTGGCCGACGGTCCAGTTCTCGCCGGTGCAGATGTTGAACGGCGGATGCTCGCTCGCGAGGTCCTGGTCGACGAGAAACACGATCGACGCCAGGTTGCCCGAGTCAACGTCGGCGTCGAACGTGGAGGCGTCGACGATGTTGGTCGACCACTCGGGCGACATGCGGATGTGCTTGACGGCGTCGAACATCGACCACACCTCGCCGAGGGCGGGCGGCAGCGTCGAGCCGTAGAACTTCCAGGTCACCGCCGGCGGCAGGTTGTCGACCACCGTCGGGAAATCGAAGCAGGGCGGCACTTGCGCGGTGGTGCAGCCGCCGCCGGTGAGCACGGGCTGCGTCGAGCCGGCGGGATCGTCGCAGCCCCAGTTGATGAGCGGCGTGATCGAGTTCGACGACGGATTGTCGATGGCCCAGCCGGTCTGCGCCGCGAGCACGAACATGTGGCCGGGGAACGACGGGCCGAGCATGTTGGCGAAGAAGTGATCGGCGAGCCCGAAGTGGCGCGCGTACTGCCAGTAGTTGGGGATGTCGTCTTCGAGGTACTGCGTGAAGTTGAGCTGGTCGCCGCCGGTGTTGTTGCTGTCGCCGAGATCGAAGTGGTCCATGCCGCCGAAGTTCCAATCGGCGAGCGCGCAGGTGTGCTCGTGGCAGAGATCGCGCGTGAGCTGCACCGGCGGACGTCCGACGGGGATGATGCCGGTCGAGGTCTGCGCGGTCGTCGTGCCTTCGGCGCCGGGGAAGCTGCCGAAGTAGTTGTCGAAGGTGTGGTTCTCCTTGACCACGACGATGATGTGCTGGAGCGGGAAGACCCCGCCGGGCGGAGGATTCATCGGGCCATCGCTGCCGCCGCCGCCGTCGCTGCCGCCGCCGCCGTCGCTGCCGTTGCCGCTCGAGCCGCCGTTGCCGCCGGTGCCGGTGTCGATGCCGTCGATGTGCTGCGTGCATCCCGCGGCGACGACGGCGAGGGTGATGAGCGCGAGACCAAGCTTCATGGGCTCTCCGTGCTAACTTCCGAAGTCGTGCGCGCCGCCGTCGTTTTCGTTACATTCGTGCTGTTGGCGGCGGGTTGCGGCGAGGACGCTACCACAACGATGGACCTTGGTGTCGGGCCACCCGACCTCGGGGCCACGATGCTGACACTCACCGTCGGTGACGCGGCGCCGCGCGCGCTGGCGGCGTACTACAGCTTCTACGTCTCGCCGTTGCCCGACGAAGGGCCGGGCGGCACGTTCCTCGTCGTCACGGCGGTCGATCCCGCGTTCGATTGCGCGCAGCCGTCGGGCACGCTCGACGCCCTCAGCTTCCTGTTTCGCGAGCGCGGAGTCGGCGCCATCTCGGACAGCCTCGCGGCGCGCCGCGGGCCCGATTTCGTGGAGACGCTCGGCGGCGACGTGTCGGGGCGGTTGTCGCGGGACGACGATCGCTACGCGGGCTACGAGCTCGACGGTGGAGTCGTCGAGGTTGGCAGTGGAGGCTCGGTCGCGGGGACGCTGCACTTCGACGAGGGCGACGTCGTCGTCGACGGGCCGTTTGGAGCTGAGCACTGCCCGGCGCTCGACGTCATCGTCGGCGGGTAGCGAACCTCGGCGCCTCGCGCTACCGCTCCACCAGCTTGTACCCGACGTTGCGGACGGTCTCGATCATCGCGTCCGCCGGCGAACCGAGCTTGGCGCGCAGTCTCCTGACGTGGATGTCGACGGTCCTCGTTCCCCCGAAGTAGCGATAGCCCCAGACCTTGGACAGGAGCTGCTCGCGCGTCCACACCTTGCCGCGGTTCAACGCCAGAAACTTCAAGAGCTCGAACTCCTGGTGCGTGAGATCGAGCTTGCGATCGCGCACGAACGCTTCGTAACCGCTCGCGTCGATCTCGAGCTCGCCGACCTTGATGCGATCGGCATCGCTGAACGCGGCGAAGCGCCAATCGAGCTGGCGCAGCCGCGCGTACAATTCGGCAGGCACGATCGGCACCAGCACGAAGTCGTCACCCGAGCGAAAGTCGAGCGACGACAGCCGCTGCGTCGTGACCGCGACGATCACCGGCGTGCCCTGCAAGGGCGGCAGATCGCGCAGCGTCTTGAGCGTCGAATAGGCCATCTCCAGCCGTTCGCGCGCGTCGAGCAGCAACACTTGCGGCGGGTCCTTGCTCAAGTCGTCTTCGTCGAAGCCGAGATCGAAGCCAAAGGATCGAACATCGCAGCCGAGATCGCGCAACGCCGCCGCCGGTGACTCCGGCTCCGACGCAGCGCGTTCGGGGTCCAGAGTGATGAGCAAGACCTTCACGAGCGCACTATACTTTCACTTGGGTGAACGGACGTGACGAAAGTTGCGCTGGCACGGTCGCTCTTGTTGTGGA
>DASXOU010001072.1:0-8334 GCA_036494045.1 Polyangia bacterium
CGGCAGCCGGTGACTGACGATGAAGCTCGGACGCGCGCGGCCGGCGATGATGAGATCGCGCAGGAACAGGTTGTAGCGCTTGACCGGCGTCTGGCCGCTGCCGACGGTGAGCCCCTTCTCGAACAGATCGCCCCACGGTAGCTGCAGCTCGCCTTTCTTGGCGTGCTTGTCGACGCCCTTCGGATCTTCGGTGGTGTAGACGCCGACGATGCCGATGCGCCCCGTCGGATTGACGAGCTTGATCAGCTGCGCGAGGACGAGGTTCGGCTTTTCGTCGTCGTCCTCGTTGTGGGCTTGATAGCCGACGGCGTCGATGCCCGACATGACGCCCGGCATCTTCTCCGCTTCGCCGGGACGCATCGCGCCGGCGATCGCCGGGTTCTTGCGCCGCAGCTCCATGATCTGCTCGACCGGATCGCCGGCGGCGAAGTCGATCGGCGTGGCGCCGAGCTCGCGCACCTTGTCGAGCCGCTCGCGCACCTGGTCGACGACGTAGACCTCGGCGGCGCCGCGCAGGAGCGCGCTGTACGCGGCGAGCAGGCCCACCGGCCCGGCGCCGAACACGGCGACGCTCGTTCCCGGCGCCACGCCGGCGAGCTCGGTCGCGTGATAGCCCGTCGGGAAAACGTCCGACAAGAGCACGAAGTCGTCCTCGTGCTCGTCGCCGGGACGACCGGGCAGCTTCAAGCAATTGACGTCGGCGAAGGGCACTCGCAAAAACTCGGCCTGTCCGCCGCGATACGGGCCCATCTGCGCGTAGCCGTAGCCGCCGCTGAAGCCTTCCGGATTGACGGTGAGACAAGCGAACGTGAAGCCGCGCGTGCAGTTGAAGCAGACGCCGCAGGCGACGTTGAAAGGCACGACCACGCGATCGCGCTTTTTGATGGTGACGACGGCGGCGCCGACCTCCTCGACGATGCCCATGTTCTCGTGGCCGAACACGGTGCCCTTCGCGACCGACGTGCGTCCCTCGTACATGTGCAGGTCGCTGCCGCAGATCCCGGTCGACGTAATGCGGACGATGCAATCGCCCGGGCTCTCGATCGTCGGATCGGCGACGTTCTCGAGCGCTACTTTGCGCGGTCCTTTGTACACGATCGCTTTCATGACTCCTCCTCGGCGAACGAGGTAGGTCGCGACGCCTACCGGACCACCGGCACGGCGAATGCTTTACCGAGAGACACCGACGGTTTTTGTCGAAAGGAGACAGACGACCCATGGACGCCATTGCACTTCTGAAGAATCAGCATCGGCTGGTGAAGGAGCTGTTCGCCGAGTTCGAAGCCACCGACGACGACGCGCAGAAGCACGCGCTCTTCGACGAGATCGCCGACAACCTGGCGGTGCACTGTGCGATCGAGGAGCGCTTCTTCTATCCGGCGGTGCGTGCGCGTCAGACCGAGGAGAACCTGGAAGAGGCGTACGACGAGCACCTCGGCGCCAAGAAGATCATCGTCGACGCGATGAACCATCCCGACGCGCCCGGCTTCGACGGCAAGGTGGCCGCGCTCAAGGGCGCGATCGAGCATCACGTCGAAGAAGAGGAAGGCGAATTCTTCGGCAAGGTGCGCAAGCTGATGAAGCCCGAAGCGCTCGAGGCGCTGGCGCAGCTCATGGAAGCGGAGGCCAACCGCATGATGGACGAGGGCGCGCCGCGCCAGACGATCGAGGTCAAGACCGAAGAGCCGCGCATTCAGCCCTAGGCATCCCAGGACAGACTTACAGGGAGATCAGCTCCAGATCTCCCTGTGAAGTTTTTCTGGCGCGCCTCTTCGTTACCGGCTGCACCAGACTGCCGTCAGCTGCGGCGGCGACGGCGACTCGGGCGACGTCGTCTGCAGCTTGGCCGCGACGAGGCCGGGAACCGCGAGCGCGTCGCGTGCGGCGCGGACGGCGTCGGCGTCGCTCGCGAGGTCGCCGCCGATCATGGCCTGGCCCTCGTTGACGTAGACGCTCACGCCCTGGCCCGCGAGCGACGGATCGCGCGCGATGCGATCGCGCACCGAGCTCTGCAGATCGCGATCGCGGATCTTGTCGGCCCATTGCGCGATGTCGCCCGGGTTCTGGCTCAGCGCCTTGACGCCGCCGTTGCCGGCGCAGAAGGTCACGCCGTCGCCGCGGCTGGTCGCCTCCTGGCCGGTGCGCACGGCCTGGTAGGCGGCGACCGATTGCCGGCTCGGCGGCGCGGCCGCAATCTGCTCATGGGCGCAGCCACCGACGAGCGCTCCCAACGCCAATGTGAGGTAGATGTTGCGCATGCTTGCAGGCGAAGCATCGCGCGTGCCGCCGCTTGCGCGCCGATTTTTGCCGACGGGGCGGTGCGATCGTCGGGCAATTTGCGAACGAGCGCCTGGCTGTCTTGCATTTTGCGAAGGGCGCCGCGCCGGCGAATCCTCGTCAATTGCGAATCGCGGCACGGGCCACGCTGACCGCGGACAAGATGGCGGCGAGGCGCGCCGGCTTTTCGAGCGCGAGATCGTAGCCCGGACCGACGGCGCTGTCGGGCAGGCCGCCGCACGGCAGAAGCGCGATCACCGTCAGCGTCGGCTGCCGCGTACGCAACAGCGCAATCAGCCGCGCACCGTCGCGGGCGCGGGTGTCGAGGTCGACGATGGCGGAGTCGAAGCGCCGCCCATCGAGGACGTGCTCGGCGGCGGACGCGTCCTCGACCTGGGTCACGGTGTGTCCCGCATCGACGAGCGCTTCCGACAGCAGATCGGAGAGTGTGCGATCCTCGATCACCAGCAAGACCATGGCCGGCGGCTCAGCAGAACGTGTGCCAACTGCCGTTCTCTTGCATAGTGCATATGAATCATCAGCGCCAACGTCATACGCGCCGCGACTTCCGCGCGCTTTGGCTGGCACGACACGTGCTGAAAGGCGGGCAGCCAATGGTCCGAAGCTTCGCCATCGCCGTGCTCGTCCTCGCTGGAGGCGGGGCGCGCGCGCTCGCCGCCGACCCGCCGCTCGCGACCATGAGCCTGCCGCAAGCGCTCGCCTACGCGCGCGATCGGCAGCCGAGCATCAAGAGCGCGCTCGCCGAGTACGAGGCGCGGCGCGCCGAGGCGCGGGTGCCGCGCGCCGAGTGGCTGCCGCAGGTCGGCGCGACCGCGCAGCTCTACGTCGGCACCGCCAACAACACGACGGCGAGCTACTTGAACGTGCCCGAGCTCGACATTCCGCGCATCGGCGGCTCGAAGTCGACGACGCAGGCGACGGCGACGTGGAGCCCGTCGGGCTCGACGCTGGCCGGGCTCGGCCTCGGCCAGGAGGTCTACGACTTCGGGCGCATCTCGGCGAAGATCGCCGTCGCCGACGCGTCGGCGGCGCTGGCCCGCGCCAACGCCGAGGCGGTGCGGCTCGACGTCGCGCTCGGCGTCGAGGAGGCGTTCCACAGCGTGCTGGCGGCCAAGGCGGTGATCGTGGCGACCGAAGACGCGCTCCGGCGCGCCGACACGCACAAGCAGTACGCGCAGGCGGGCGTCAAGAGCGGGATGCGGCCGCCGATCGATCTGACGCGCGCGCAGGCCGACGTCGCCGCGCTGCAGGTGCGCCTGATCCAGGCGCAGGCGGGATTGCAGGCGTCGCGCGCGGCGCTGGCGGCGGCGATGGGATCCGATCAGCTGCAGATCGACGCCGCGGCGACGCCGGCGGATCTGTCGGGCGCGCCCGCGTTCGCCGACGCGATGCGCACCGCCGCCGCGCGCAACCCCGAGATCATCGCCGCGATGGCGCACCTCGATGCCCAGCACGCGGCGGTCGCCGCGGTCACGCGTGAGCTTCTGCCGAACGTGTTCGCCACGGCGACGCTGACCGGACGCGCGGGTGGCGCGCTGCCGTCGAGCGGCGGCACCCCCTACGGCGCCGGATGGCTCCCCGACGTCGAGAACTGGGACGTCGGGCTGGTCGTGCAGTGGAACTTGTTCGACGCCACCGTGCTCGCCCGGCGCAGCGCCGCGCTGGCGCGCGAGCAGGCGGCGCACGCGAACCTCGATCTGGCGCGCATGAACGTGGGCCTGGCGGCCGAGCGCGGCTATCTCGATCTCGACGCCGCGCTGCGCGTCCTGCCCGGCCTGCAGGCCACCGTCGACGCGGCGCGCGCCAACCAGGCGCAAGCCGACGCGCGCTTCAAGGCCGGCCTCGGCACCATCATCGAGCTCGCCGACGCCGAAGCGCTCTTGACCAACGCCGACCTCGAGCTCGCGGTCGGCCACTTCAACGTCGCGCGGGCGCGCGCCGTTCTCGGGCGCGTGATGAGCCAGTCGCTGGGAAGCGCCAACCCATGAGCGTGGAAAAGGGGAACATGGATCCTTCGTTACAGCCGACGTCGGTCGACGGCGACAACGGCTCGGGCCGCGTGCGCCTGGTGATCGTCGTCGGCGTCGCCGTCGTGCTCGTGGCCATGGTCGGCCTCTATCTGCGTGCGGCGTCGCGCACCAACCACATCGCTTTGTCGGAAGCGCCGAAGCCGGTGGCCATCGCCCTAGCCAAGGCGTCGACGTTCCGCCCCACGCACACCTATATCGGCACGACCAGCGCGTGGGACGCGGCGCGCGTCGGCCCACAATACGTGTCGGCCTACGTCGGATCGGTGCTGGTGCGCCCGGGCGCGGTGGTCAAGCGAGGCGAGGTGATGGCGACGCTCGACTGCCGCAACGCCTCGGCGGCTTCGCGCGAGATCGCGGCCAAGGCCAAGGCGATCGAAGAGCGCCAGGCCGCCGCCGAGCACGAGACCGAGCGCACCAAGGAAATGCAGGAGGGCGGCTTCGCCTCGAAGAACGAGCTCGAGCAGCTGGCCGCGCGCTCCGCGTCGGAAGAAGCGGAAGCCGAGAGCATGCGCGCGTCCCTGGTCTCGCGCTCGCTCGAGGTCGACGACTGCGTCATGCGCGCGCCGTTCAACGGCGAGGTCGCCGAGCGCTTCGTCGATCCCGGCGCCTACGTGCGGCCGGGCAACCCCGTCGTCAGCGTCATCGATCGCAGCCGCGTGCGCGTGGTCGCCGATGCGCCCGAGTCGGATTTCAAGATCGTCGACGTCGGCACCCAGGTGCGCATCGACGTCGAGTCGACCGGCGACAAGCTCGAGGCCGCGGTCAGCCGGCGCGCGCCCGCCGCCGACGAGTCGACTCGCACCGTGCACTTCGAGATCGATCTCGCCAACGCCGATCACAAGCTGCCGGTGGGCTCGACGGCGCGCCTCGGCATCGACGTCGGCAAGCCGGTGCCGGCGATCGAGCTGCCGCTGAGCGCGGCCACCATCCGCGGCAGCAAGGCGACCGTGTTCGTCGTCGAGAGCGGCGTCGCGCATCGCAAGGTGCTGACCGTGCTCGGCGAGGCGGCCGGCTCGCTCTTCGTCGCGCCGTCGGTCGCAGCCGGCAGCGCCATCGTCGTCGAAGGGCGCGCGCTCCTCGACGACGGCGACAAGGTCAGCGCCAAGGAGCTGGGGCTGTGACCGGGCTGGCGCTGCGTAATCCGATCGCGGTGCTGATGGTGTGCATCGGCCTGTCGGTCTTCGCGTTCGTCGTGACGCCGCGCATGTCGGTCGACACGTTTCCCGAGCTGACGCCGCCGGTGCTGGTGGTCGGCACGCAGGCGCCGGGCCTCGGTCCGCGCGACGTCGAGAAGACGATCTCGTGGCGCCTCGAAAAATACGTGAGCGCCACGCCCGGCGTCGATCACGTCGAGTCGCAGTCGCGCAACGGCCTGTCGATCATCTTCGTGTGGCTGAAGTGGGGCACCGACCTGAACTCGGCGCAGACGCTGGTGCAGCAGCAGACCGCGTTCGCGATGGCGGCGATCCCGAAGTCGCTCGGCGTCTTGCCACCGTTCGTGTTGCAGTACGATCCATCGAACGCGCCGGTGGTGCAGGTCGCCGTCTCCGGCGGCGGGCTGTCAGGCCCGCAGCTCTACGACTACGCCTTCAACAACATCGAGCCGCTGCTCGAAGGCATCCCCGGCGTCGCCTCGGCCGCGCTCAACGGCGGCCGTCAGCGGCAGATCAACATCGTGATCGATCCCATCAAAGCGGCCGCGCGCCGGCTCACCGCCGAGGACGTCTCGGCCGCGGTGGCGCAATCGAACGCGCTTCTGCCGTCGGGCGAGCTGATCGCCAAGCGCTTCGACGCCAACGTCTACACCAACGCGGTCGCGCCCGACGTGGCCTCGATCGGCGACGCGGTCATCAAGAAGCCGGGTGGCCGCCCGGTCCTCATCCGCGACGTCGCGCGCGTCGAGGACGGCGGCGCGCCCGAGACGCAGTCGGTGTCGGTCAACGGCAACGACGCCGTCTACTTGAACGTGGTGCGCATCCCCGGCGGCAACACCATCGACATCGTCGACCACGTCAAGAAGACCATCGCCGGCTTGAAGGATCTACCGCCCGGCGTCGAGGTCACGCCGATCTTCGATCAGTCCACGTTCGTCCGCACCGCCTACTACGGGCTCAAAAAAGAGATCGTGCAGGCGCTCCTCCTCATCGCCGTCGTCATCCTCATCTTCCTGCAATCGACGCGCGGCACGATGATCGTGTCGATCGCGATCCCGCTGTCGTTCGCCATCACGCTCATCATCCTCTATGCCGAGGGGCAGACGCTCAACGCCTTCACGCTCGGCGGCTTGACGCTGGCGATGGGACGGCTCGTCGACGACGCGGTGGTCGTGCTCGAATCGATCCATCGCCACCAAAAGCGCGGCCTGTCGGTCGCCGAGGCCGCGCTGCACGGCACCAACGCGGTGGCGCTGCCGGTGCTCGCCTCGACGCTGACGACGATGGCGGTGCTCCTGCCCGTCATGCTGCTCTCGGGCCTGGCCAAGAAGCTGTTCGCGCCGCTGGCGCTCACCGTCGCCGTCGCCATGATCTCGTCGTACTTCGTCTCGATCTGCGTGACGCCGGTGGCGTGCCGCTATTTTCTCGGCCACATCTCGCCGGGCGGCTTCTGGAAGCGGATCGAGCTCGCCATCGATCGCCTGGCCGACGGCTACGTCCGCGCTCTGCGCCGCGCGCTGCCGTTCCGCTGGCTCATCGTCGGCGGCGCGTTCGTGCTCGTCGTCGGCGCCGGCCTCATCGCCTCGCGCCTGCCGAGCACGTTCTTCCCCGACATCGACGAGTCGATGGAGCGCATCTACGTCCGCTACGCGCCGGGCACCTCGCTCGAGGACGCCGCGCACATGACGCAAGCGGTCGGCCAGCGCCTCGGTCGCGAGCTCGGCAAGGACAACGTCTCGCTCGTTCTCGCCAACGTCGGCTCGCCCAACAACGCGCGCTCGGCGATGACCAGCCCCAACTGGGGCCCCTACATGGGCTTCATCCGCCTGCAGCTCACCGATCCCGATCATCGCGCGCTCAATCAGATGGAGCTGGCCAACCGCTCGCGCGCCATCCTGCAGCGCGATTTCCCCGGCATCGAGTTCCTGCAGGCGCCGGGCGGCCTGGTCGCCTCGGTGTTCAACAACGGCTACGTGGTGCCGCTCGTCGGGGAAATCCGCAACGACAAGCTCGAAGCGCTCGACGAGCAGGCGCGCGCCGTCGCCGAGGTGATGCGCACCGTGCCCGGCGTGCGCGACGTGCGCTCGTCGCTCGACATGCATTACCCCGAGGTGCACGTCGACGTCGATCGCACCGCCGCCGGCATGGTCGGCGTCTCGGCGCGCACCGTCGGCCAGGCCACGCTCGACGCCACGCTCGGCAACATCAACACGCCCTCGACCTGGATCGACTCCGGCAACGGCCAGTCGTACTACGTCGTCACCTATTATCAGCACCAGTCGGTGGGCGACGCCAACGCGATGGCCGCGCTGCCGGTGCGCGTGTCGCAAGAGGGCAAGCCGGTGGCGCTCGGCGCCTACAGCAAGGTGCGCCGCTCGGTCGGGCCGGTGGCGGTCGAGCGCAATCAGCTGCAGCGCGCCGCGCACGTGATGGCCGCCGTCGACGGGCGCGACATCGGCACCGCCGCCTCCGACATCGAAGCGGCGCTGGCGCGCGATCCGCGCACCGCGCATATCCAATTCAACTTCGTCGGCCAGGTGGCGCTGATGCGCACGACCTTCTCCGGGCTCGGGATGGCGCTGGCGTTGGCGGTGATGGTCGTGTTCATGATCATGGCGTCGCAGTTCAAGTCGCTGCGGCTGCCGTTCATCATGCTCTTCACGATCCCGGTCGCGCTCGTCGGCATCGTGACGGCGCTGCTCGGCGCCGGTCAGGGATTTTCGATCACGGCGCTCATGGGCATCTTGATGGTCATCGGCATCGCGGTGTCGAACGGCATTCTGCTCGTCGACGATGCGGCGCGTCGGCTCGACGCGGGCGCGTCGCCGACCGTGGCCATCGTCGAGGCCGCG
>DASXOU010001073.1:0-4098 GCA_036494045.1 Polyangia bacterium
AAGAAGAACGGCCAGCCCTACAAGTCGAAATACGAAGCCGCACGCGCGTTCTCCTCGACGGAGGAGCAAGCAAGAGTGTTGATGAACAAGATCAGCAATTACGGCCGCGCCTACGAACTTTCATGCGAGACGCGATTCAAGATCGTGAAGCTCGGACGGCTAACCAGAGGAGAAAAAAACATGGGCAACAACAACGGGAGCAACGGAAACAGCGGCGGCAACCCCAATTGGCCGAGCACCACGGGAAACCCGTCGGGCGGCGGACGGGGAAACGCCCCCGCCGGCGGCGGCAAGGGCGGCGGCGGAGGTGGCAACGGCGGCGGCGGCAAGGGCAAGTAGTCACTGCGCGCCCCGACGACGGGCGCGTATGGCGGAGGCACGGACGCTTGGAACTGCGTGCCGGCGTTTGGCGCCTGCAATTCGAAGAAAGGCAACTGGGACGCGACTTCTACGGGGCGGGCGCCAATCGAGTCGACGGCGATTGTTCGCCGCTACCTTTCGACTCGTCGAAAAACAAAACCGGAAAATAGACGCCATCGACGGGAAACTAGGAGGGAGGAACGTGAGCCGTAGGCTCTCGCGGTGGATGCAGAGCTAACGCCCTGAAAAAGCTCAGGTGGGAATTGGGCGCTCCCGCCTAGCTCGCGCGGATTGCCAATGAAACCGAAACGGTAGCGTCCCGGCCGAACTCCGTTGAATCAGATCGTGTCCGGCAGCCGGACACGGAACGCGCGAAAAATCGCGTAAGCCTTCGACGCGCCACGCGCGCGGTTTCGGCACGCTTCGTGGATTATGCGCGCGGCATGCACATCGTGCCGCCCTACGACGATCAAATCTTCCCGCACCAATCGTTCCCGCCGTGGCAGTCGCTGATGCGCGTCTTTCGGCTCATCGCCGACGTTCTGGCATCGCGCGAGCAGGCCGCCGCGCTCCGCGCCGTCGAGGTGCGCCTGTTTCAAGCGTCGCGGCAGATCATCGAGCTCGCGCGCGGCGATCTGTCGCTCGCGCAGTGGCACCGGCGCGCCTGCGTCGCCATCGATCGTCTCGAGCAGGCCAAGCGCGCCGTCGCCGAATACGTCATCGCCGATCAGCTGACCGTCGACCACGCGCAGCTCCTCGTCGCCGCCGTCGACGACAGCATCGCGCGGCTCGGCGAAGCGTCCGCGCGCGTCCCTCTGCCCGACCTGCTCGCGGGTGACGCGTGAGCCGCCGCCGGCTGCCGCGGCTGAGCCGCAAGATCTTCCGGCCGCCGCGTCGCGTGCGGCGCCGTTCGGCGCGTATACTTCCGCCGAGGAGCGCCCGCCATGATGATCGTGATGACGCCGCACGCGACGCCCGAGCAGATCGACTCGATCCTCGAGCACATCAAGAGCGAGGGCTTCCAGCCTCACCGCTCGGACGGCAAGGAGCAGACGGTAATCGGCGTCGTCGGCATCGTCGACCGCGACGTCGATCCGCGTCAGTTCGAGGTGCTCGACGGCGTCGCCAAGGTGGTGCGCATCTCGTCGCCGTACAAGCTGGCGTCGCGGCAGTTCAAGGAAGAGGACACCGTCGTCGACGTGGGAAAGGGCGTCAAGGTCGGCGCGCGCGAGGTCGTGCTCATGGCCGGCCCGTGCACGATCGAGTCGAAGGCGCAGGTCGAGGCGATCGCGCCGATCGTCGCCGCCGCCGGTGCGCGCATCATGCGCGGCGGCGCGTTCAAGCCGCGCACCTCGCCCTATTCGTTCCAGGGCATGGGCGAGGAGGGCCTGAAGTTCATTCGCGAGGCCGCCGATCGCCACGATCTTCTGATCGTCAGCGAGGTGATGGACCGCTCGCAGATCGAGATGATGCTGCGCTACGTCGACATCCTGCAGGTCGGCGCGCGCAACATGCAGAACTTCGATCTCTTGAAGGACCTAGGCAAGGTCTCGCGCCCGGTGCTGCTCAAGCGCGGCATCTCGGCGACGGTGCAGGAGCTCCTGCTCGCGGCCGAATACATCATGGCGGGCGGCAACAAGCAGGTGATCCTGTGCGAGCGCGGCATCCGCACCTACGAGACCTCGACGCGCAACACGCTCGACATCTCGGCGATCCCCGTGGTCAAAGCGATGTCGCACCTGCCGATCATCGTCGATCCCAGCCACTCGACGGGCCTGCGCCACCTGGTCGCGCCGGTGGCGCGCGCGGCGGTGGCGGCTGGCGCCGACGGTCTCATCATCGAGGTACACAACCAGCCCGACAAGGCGCTGTGCGACGGCGCGCAGTCGCTCTTGCCGGGCCAGATCGCCGAGCTGGCGACGCAGCTCCACGGCATCGCCTCGGCGATCGGGCGCAGCTTTCAGCCGGCGAGCACGTAGAGCGCCAGCAACGCCAGCAGGCCAAATCCGTTCCACCCGACGGCGACGACGCCGAGCCGGCGCGTGCGCGCATCGGTGCCGCCGAGGTAGGCGGCGACGGCGAGCGCCAGTCCCGCGGCGAACAAGCCGGCCACGAGCCCGTCGAGCCAGCGCAGCGCCAGCGTCGACACCCACAGCACCAACGCGGCGACGCCGGCGCCGAGCCCGGCGGCGGGAACGCCGACCCCAAGCGCACGCGCCATGGGGACCGCTTATAAGGCCCGCGACGGCGCAAGGTCAATCGACGTCGTATACTCGAGGTCGTGCGGAGTCGTCGGGTGGTGTGCGCTCTCTTGCTCGCCGGCGTGTGCGTGCCCTTGCCGGCGCGCGCGGGCCTCATCGAGCGCGCCGAGCAGCTCCTGCGCACGATCCCCGATCAGCGCGATCGCGAGCACCGGTTCGCCGTCGCCGATCAGGCCGAGTCGCTCTGCGAGCAGGCGATCCGCGAGCGCCCGCATGATCCGGCGCCGCACATCGTGCTGGCGCGCGCTCTCACCACCGCCGATCCGGCGCACCCCGAGGTTTGCCGCCCGCACAACTGCGAACGCGCCGTTGCCGAGCTCAAAGAAGCGCGCCGGCTCGACGTCAGTGGCGCCGAGGCGCAGCGCATCGCCGCCGACCTCGGCCTGGTCCTGTCGCGGACGGGCGCCTACGAAGACGCGCTCGTCGAGTACGACCGCGCGCTCGAGCTCGTCAATCCCGAGCGCCGGCCCAACGCCTTCGACGACTTCGATCGCTCGGTGCTCAACGGCAACTCGGGCGAGACGCTGATGGCGATCGGCAGGCTCGACGCCGCCATCGAGCGCTATCGCCGCGCCGAGGCGACGGCCGAGCAGGGCGGCCTCGAGTGGGAGCTCGCCGAATGGGGCCTCGGCGTCGCGCTCGATCGCGACGAGCAGGTCGACAAGGCGCGCGAAGCGATCGAGCGCGCCGTCGAGGTCGATCCGACGCTGGCGCGGCTCACCGACGAGAACGTCTTCTTCGAGCCGACCGGCGACAAGCGCTACTACGAAGCGCTCGGCCACGAGGTCGCCGGCGATCGCGAGCTCGCGCTCGCCGCCTGGCGCGCGTTTCTCGCCGAAGCGCCGGCGTCGCCGTGGGCGCGCCGCGCCCGCGCGCACCTGGCTGATCTCAAGCGCGCGCCGTCGCCGCCGTCGACGATCGATCCGGCGCGTGTGCATGTCGCGATCGGCGAGATCGCCGACATCCGCGCGCTACGCTCGGCCGCCGCGCTGCGCGAGGTCGTGTCGCTGCATCAAGACGAGCTGCGCCTGTGCTACGCGCGCGTCCTGCGCACCGAGCCGAAGGCGCGCGGCGAGCTGCGCCTGCAGCTCATGATCGATCCGACCGGCTGGCTAGCCATGCGCGCTCGCGTCCTGCTCTCGACGGTCGAGAGTGACGCGCTCGCTCACTGCGTCGAGCTGGCGGCGTCGACGTGGCGCTTTCCCTTGAGCGACGTCCCCGAGCCCGAAGAGATCGTGGTGACATTGTCGTTCGCGGGTCGTTGATGGCCAGAGCGCGAATCACTTGCGCTGATCTACTGCGGCGCGCGCTGCTGGCCGCCTTCGGCCGGGCTCATCGCTGCGCTGCTCCCAATACGGACGGGTATTGTTTCGCTGCTCGCTCTTCGCGCGCCCAAATGCGACTCAGCCTCACGCCCCTCGCGACGCTCAGCGCAATTGAATCGCGCTTTGCGCGCTCTCTCATCGTCGCGCTCGCC
>DASXOU010001074.1:0-4582 GCA_036494045.1 Polyangia bacterium
CGCCATCCAGGTGCACGGCGCGCTCGGCATGACCGACGACACGCCGCTCGCCGGCTGGTATCGCCACGAGCGCGCGGCGCGCATCTACGACGGCCCTGACGAGGTGCACAAGATGGTGGTGGCCAAGCGCATCTTGAAGAAGCACGGAGTGTCTGCGTGAGCGCGGCCGGCCCGATCGATCCGACGAAGACGGTGCGCGCCGGCGAGGAGCTCGACGCGCGGGCGCTGGCGCAGTTCCTCGGCTGGGACGAGGTGCGCGTGTCGCAGTTTCCGAGCGGCCACTCGAACCTCACGTACCTCGTCGAGGGCGCGGGCAAGCAATTGGTGCTGCGACGGCCGCCGTTCGGCGCCAAGACCGTCGGCAAGACTGCGCACGACATGGGGCGCGAGTTTCGCATCCTGACCAAGCTGCACGCGGTCTATCCCGAGGCGCCGAAGCCGGTGGCCTACAGCGAGGACACGGCGCTCCTGGGCGCGCCCTTCTACGTCATGGAGCGCATCGTCGGCGTCATCTTACGGCGCGATCCGCCGGCGGGCCTGGTGCCGCCGGCGACGGCGCGCGGGCTCGGCGAGGCGTTCATCGACAATCTGGCGCGGCTGCACGGGCTCGACTATCGCGCGGCGGGATTGGGCGAGCTCGGAAAGCCCGAAGGCTACATCGAGCGGCAGGTGCGCGGCTGGGCCGAGCGATATCGGAACGCGCGCACCGATGATATCGCCGATATGGAGTTTCTCGAGAAGTGGCTGGTCGACCACATGCCCAAAGAATCGGGCGCGGCGCTGATCCACAACGACTACAAATATGACAACCTGGTGTTGGCGACGGACGATCTGACGAAGATCATCGGCGTCCTCGACTGGGAGATGTCCACCGTCGGCGATCCGTTGATGGATCTCGGCACCGCGCTGAGCTACTGGGTGCACGCAGACGATCCGCCGGCGCTCGAGGCCGTGCGCATGTGCGCGACCACGTTGCCGGGAAGCCTGACCCGCGCCGAGCTCCTTTCTCGATATCAGGAGTGCACCGGTCGCGATATTCCGAATATCGTGTTTTACTATTGTTTCGCGCTCTTCAAGTCGTGCGGCGTGGTGCAGCAGATCTACTACCGCTACAAGCAGGGCCTGACCCACGATGAGCGCTTCGGCGCCATGATCCACGCCGTCCACGCCCTGTCGGCGACGGCCGTCGCCGCCATCGCGCGCGGCGCGATCTAATGTCGGGAGAGTGACCCATGCGGAAGATCATCGTCGGTGCCCAGGTTTCCCTCGACGGCGTCATGCAAGCGCCCGGCGGCCGCACCGAGGATCCGACCAAGGGCTTTCCGTTCGGCGGCTGGGCGATGCCCCATGCCAGTCGCGAGTTCGGCGAAGAGATCGGTCGCCTCTTCGAGAACTTCGACCTCCTGCTCGGACGCAAGACCTACGAGATCTTCGCCGGGTTCTGGCCCTACTACGACGAGGGCGCTGCCCATGGCGGCATCGCCAAGCTGCTCAACGGCGCCAAGAAGTACGTCGTGTCGCGCTCGGGCGAGGTCGATACCGGCTGGGCGGGCTCGGTGCTCGTGCGCGACCTCGCCGAGATCAAGCGCCTGAAGCAGCAAGACGGCCCGAACCTCGTCACCCAGGGCAGCACCGAGCTCGTGCACGCGCTCCTGGCTAACGACCTCGTCGACGCCATGAGCCTGTTCATGATGCCGGTCGTGCTCGGCGGCGGCAAGAAGCTGTTCGCCGACGGCTCGGCGCCGCACGCGTATCGGATGACCGGCTCGCGCGTCGCCAGCAACGGCGTCGTCATCGCGCACTACGAGCGCGCCGGCGAGGTCGAGGTCGCCGACGCGGCGCTCGATGCGCCGAGCGAACGCGAAAAAGCGCGTCGCGAGCGCCTCCAGCGCGAAGGCTGAACGTGGGTCGCGCGTGGGCGCGGGAGTTGGTCACGCCTCCCGCGCGCTCGTCGGCAGGCGGCGCGGTGCGGTGCGAGCCGAGACGAACTTGAATCGGCACCTTTGCGACGGGCGCGATCCGCGCGGTCGCCTTCGGGATGTCGCTTTCGCGAACGATCTGCGCGCGTACCAACTCCCCGATGACGCGCTCGGCGAGTTTTTCGTACTGCCCCGCTCCATCGCTACTTCGGCAGCGGCTGCAGCGTGATGCTGATGACGCCGCCCTGGCAACCTTGGCCGCCGCAATGGTCGCCGATCGGATCGCGCGTCGCGAACCAGGCCGGCACCACCACCGCCGTCACCACCACGGCGACGCCGGCAGCGCCGACGGTCCACACCCACCACTTCTCGAACCACTTGGGCGGCGGCGGCGGCGGCGGCTTGTACGGGTTGACGCCGACCGGCAGCTCCTCGAGCAGCACGTCGATGTTGACGTCCTGCCCCGCCACCGCCGAGATGTTCTGAAAGAAGTCCTTGTAGCCGCCCTTCGATACTTGCACCGCGCGCGCGCCGACGCCGATCTCGGTCGTGAGCGGCGCCTCGCCGACGAACTTGCCGTCGACGTAGACGCGCGCCGCTTCGACGTTGGTCTTCAGCCTCAACACGCCGGCGACGGGCTCGAGCTCGACCTCGACGCGCGTCGGCTTCTTGCGATCGATCTTGAAGACGTCGATGTACGGCGCGTAGCCCGGCTTCTCGACCTTGATCGTGTGCTCGCCCGGCGTCAGCGTCGTCAGCGGACCGGCCAGCGGAATCGTGCCCACCTTCTCGCCGTCGATCGAGACGTCGGCGCCCGTCGTCGTCGACGCCACCTCGAGCGCGCCCGCCTTGCCCGCGGCCGGCGGCGGCGGCGGCGCTGCGCCGGCGATGACGCTGGCGGCGAAGACGACGGCGAAGGCGACAGCGCGCATCGGCTTTCATGTTATCACGTCGCCATGCCCAAGATCGATCTCGCCGCCGCGCCCAAGAAGTCGGGCTCGAGCTACCCCGCTCCGTTCGACGAGCCGGTGCGCGCGCGCAGCTGGCAGCGCCTCGGCGACGTCGCCGGCCTCACGCAGTTCGGAGCCAACCTGGTGCGCTTGCCGCCGGGCGCCTGGTCGAGCCAACGCCATTGGCATCGGCTCGAAGACGAGCTCGTCTGGATCGTCGAAGGCGAGCTCGTGCTCGTGACCGACGCCGGCGAAGAGACGCTGCGCGTGGGGGACTGCGCCGGCTTCAAGGCCGGCGTGCGCGACGGCCACCATTTCCAGAACCGCGCCGGGCGCGACGCGATCATGCTCGTCGTCGGCAGCCGCGTCGACGGCGACTCCGGCGAATATTCCGATATCGACATGACGTTCGGCCCCGCCGAGCCCGGGACCTCCGCGCGCTACAAACACAAAGACGGGCGCCCCTATTAATGATGCGCGCGGCTACGGCTTGACGCGCGCGATCGCCGCCTTCAGCGCCGCGTGGCCGCCGTCGAGCTCGATGCCGCGCTCGTACATGCCGAGCGCTTTCGGCCCTTCGCCGAGCTTCTCGTGGATCTCGCCGAGCGCGAGGTACACGTCCGCCTTGCCGATGCCGGCCGCCGGGTCGAGGTTCTGCAGCAGCATCGATCGATAGATGCGCCGTGCCTTGTCCCACTCCGACGCCGCCAGGTAGAGCCGGCCCAGCGCCACCATCGTCGCGGTGTGCTGCGGATCGATCTGGAACGCGGCGTTGTACTGCTCCATCGCCAGCTTGGTGTCGCCCTTCTTCTCGGCGATGGCGCCGATGCGCTGCGACAGCCGCGCCAGATCGCGCGACTTGCGCCCCTTTTGCAGCTTCTCGGCGAGGCCGCGGAAGAGCGGCAGCGCGTCGTCGTAGCGACCGGCCGCGAAGTAGAGCTCGGCCAGCGGCTCGACGACGGTGGCATCTTCGGGCGCTTCCTTGGCGAGCGCCTCGAGATACGGCAGCGCGCGATCGGGCTGCTTGAGCTTCTTGCCGTAGACCTCGGCGAGCTCGACGTAGACCGCCTTCTTCTCTGCTTCGGGCGTGCGCTCGAGCCGTAGCGCCAGCAGATCCGCGACGCGGCCGAAATCGCCGCGCGCGCGCGCCAAGGTCTCCAGCTTGGCGAGCGCGCCGGTGTGGCTGGCGTCGTCGTCGACGGCGCGCAGCCAGTGCGGCTCGCCCGCTTCGTCGCCGGCGGCGTCGGCCTCGATGTTGCCGAGGCGGAAGTGCAGCTCGGCCCGCTCGGCTGCGGTCTCGGCCAGCTCGGTCGCCTTTTGCAGCGTCGCGCGCGCCTTGTCGACGTCGTGCGCGCCTTCGTAGATTCGCGCCAGCGACATGAGCGCGCGCACGTTCGACGGATCGCGCGCGAGGATCCGCTCCAGGATCTCCGTCGACGCTTCCGGATTCTTGAGCCGCTCTTCCCACACGTCGGCCGCGCGCACGAGCAGCGCAATCTCGCCCTCGGTGTCGCCGGCGCGCGCGCGCCGATCGGCCTGCTCGGTCAAGACGTCGATCAGATCGTTGAACCGCTCGGTCTTGTCGAGGAGCTCGAGCAGCTTGGCGTTCGCCTCCGCCTCCTCGGGATCGAGCTGCAGGATCTCGTGCAAGTAGCCGATCGCGTCGTCCGGCGACTTGTGCTTGTCGACGGCGAGCGCCACCAGCTTCTTGTA
>DASXOU010001075.1:0-5835 GCA_036494045.1 Polyangia bacterium
AGACGCCCGACGAAGGCGTCACCTTGCGCGGCAGCGTCATCCCCGACTTGCCGGGCTCGGTCATCGACACGCTGCGCCCGGGCGCGTCGACGAGGCGCGCCGACACCTTCAAGCGCGCCGCGCGCTTCGTCGTGCCGATGCGCGGCATCATGCAGGGCAAGCAAGAGATCACCATCCACGTCAAGGACGACCCCAGCGAGTGACCATCCCGTGACCCCGTGACCCCTTCGCGCCCCGCTCCATCATTATTGTGCATCCGCATCATGAGGCTGACCGCGTTATTGTGCGTCTGCATCATGTCGAGCGCCGCCGTCGCCGGCGGCACGCGCACCTGGCGCGTCACCAGCTACAAGGACTTCGACGAGGGAGAAGCGACCGGCGTCCTCTTGTCGTCGCTCGGCGAAGCGACCAGCGGCTTCTCCGCGTCGCGCATCGACGTCAACGACTCGGTCGTCTACTCCAGCGCCATCGGCGCCGACGGCACCACCTACGTCGGCACCGGCGATCAAGGCGTCGTGTACGCGTACAAGGGCGGCAAGCTGCGCAAGCTGGCCAAGCTCGACGCCGTGCTCATCGCGTCGTTGGCCGCGGGGCCGAACGGCAGCGTCTTCGCCGGCACCATGCCCGGCGGCCGCGTGTTCGTCATCGAGCGCGACGGCAAGGCGCGCGAGATCGCCAAGCTCGACGCCGAGCACGTCTGGGCCCTCGTCTACGACGAAGGCAAGCAGACGCTCTATGCCGCCACCGGCCCGGCCGGCCGGCTCTTCGCCATCGACGTCGCGCGCCTCGATCGCCCCGCCGTCGGCCGCCGCGATCGGCTGATCTACGACACCGGCGAGAAGCACCTGCTCGCGCTCGTGCGCGGCGACGACGGCGCGCTCTTCGCCGGCTCGGCCGACCAGGCCATCCTCTACAAGATCACGCCGAGCAGCGGCGCCAACGCCACCGTCCGGGCGCTGCACGACTTCGAAGGCGACGAGCTACGCGCCATCGCCCGCCGCGGCAACACGCTCTACGTCGCGGTCAACGAGTTCCAGCGCAACGGCGGCACCGCCACGGCGACGTCGACGAGCGGCCCCAACGCGCCGCGCGGCACCAAGATGGTGATCCCGACGCCGCCGGCGACGACGCCGCCGACCAACGCCGCGGCGTCGCGCGATCGCAAGGGCCGCGGCGCGGTCTACCGCGTCGATCCCGACGGCCGCGTCGAGCAGCTGCACGCGCTCGCCGACGGCTACTTCACGGCGCTGCACGTCGACAACGACGGCAACGTGTGGGCCGCCTCCGGCTCCAACGGCCGCGTCTACTTGATCCGTCCCGATCGCACCGTCATCACCGCGTTCGATCTCCCCGAGCGGCAGGTGCTCACGCTCGCTTTTGATGCGAACGCACAAAAAAACGGACCGAGCGGGATCCTCGGCACTGGCGACGCCGGCGCGCTCTACCGCATCGGTCCCGATCCGCAGAAGGACGCCCACTTCGTCACCAAGGTCCTCGACGCGCAGTTCCCGTCGCGCTGGGGCAACCTGACCTGGGGCGGCCACGGCGCGCTCACGCTCGAGACGCGCGCGGGCAACACCTCGCATCCCGACAAGACCTGGAGCCCGTGGACGGCGCCGCAAAAGCCGGAGAAGCTCAGCGACGGCGGCCGCGCCCACATCGCGTCGCCGCCCGGGCGCTACCTGCAGGTCCGCGCCGGTTTCGGCGGCGCACGCACCGTCTTGCGCGATCTCTCGATCTACTACCAGCCGCAAAACCAACGGCCGCGCGTCTCCGATATCACCGTTGGTGACGAGAACGCGGCCAAGCACGTCGCCGCGTTCACGCGCGGCGCCAAGCCGCGCTCACCGGTGGTCAAGCTGCACTGGCACGTCGACAACCCCGACGACGACGAGCTCATCTATCGTCTCTCCTATCGCGAAGAGAGCGAGAGCAACTGGAAGCCGATCGGTGGCAGCGAGCCGCTCACGCGCACCGAGTACGAGTGGAACACCGAGTCGATCCCCGACGGCAACTACGTCGTTCGTGTGATCGCGTCCGACGAGCGCTCCAACCCGCGCGAAGAGGCGCTCGATCATTCGCTCACGTCGACGCCGTTCCTCGTCGACAATCGCAAGCCCGAGCTGAGCGACGTCAAGGTCGCTTATCCGATCGCGTCCGGGCGCGCCCACGACAGCTTCTCCGCCATCGCCGAGCTCGCCTATTCGATCGACGGCGGCGACTGGCAGCCGATCGCCGCCAAAGACGGGATCTTCGACGATCCCACCGAAGATTTCAGCGTCAAGCTCCCGTCCGGCCTCGCTGTCGGCGCGCACTCGCTCGCGGTCCGCGCCGTCGACGCTGCCGACAACGTCGGCGCCGTCCAGCTCAACTTCCGCGTCAAGTAGTCGGAGCCGCGCGCGCTCATTGACTAATTCTGCGTTCGCAAAATTTTTAATGTGCGCTTGCACATTTTCTCTTGACGCGATCGCACATTAAACTTAGCTTGTCGGCCGTGGAGGAAAACATGGCCAAAGACAGCAGCAAGACCGATTCGTTTCACCCGATCCTGGCGCCGATGTTCGCGCTCGGACAGACCGCGCTCGAAGAGATGGATCACCAGGGCGAGCGCTGGCTCGAGTACGGCGCCACGCAGGTAGCCGAGTCGTTCCGCGTCGCCCGTGGCATGCGCTCGCAGCTGATCGGCGCCGCCAGCACGATGCTCGCCAGCGCCGGCGAGCTGGCCGCCCGCAGCCTCGACGCGACGAAGGCGTGGACCACGCCGATCGGCCAGGCCGTGGCGAACGCCGCCGGCAACGTAGCGCCGAAGGCTTGATCGATGGCGCCGTTCGACTTCTCGTCGATCGCGGCCCAGCCCTGGTTTCAGGCGTGGCAGCGTGCGGCGGCCGACTCGATGGCGGCCGCCGCGCGCGACCCGCGCATGATGCGCCTGGGCGCCGGCCTCTTGCGCGCGCAGCTCCTGTGGGGCCGCGCCGCCCAATCGGCATGGCAGGCGGCCTGGGCGCCGGTCGACGCCATGAACGATCGCGAATGATGCAGTTGCACAATTTCGAGGAGCCGATTTGATGCATCCGCACAACGAGTGGCGCGATCTCGGCCTGCAGCTCGCCGACACCTTCGACCAGCTGGTGGCGCACGGCGCGCGCGCCCGGCTGCACGCGCACGCCGCCTTCGCCCGCCTCCTGCACGGGGAGGCGCCGATCGAATACGTCCGCGGACCGGCGACTCCCCATCGCGTCCTGGAAGCAGGCCCGCTGGCGAACCTGCTTCATTACCCGGCGACGAATCCGAGCGGCGCCAAGCCGATCTTGATCGTCTCGTCGCTCATCAATCGCTATTACGTCCTCGACCTCCTGCCCGAGCTCAGCGTCATCGCGCTCCTCAATCGCCGCGGCTTCGACGTCTACGTCCTCGACTGGAAGTCGCCCGGCGCCGACGGCCCCGCGCTCGGCTTCGCCGATTACGTCGACGGCGTCATCCCGCGCGCCGCCAGGACCGTCGCTGCGCTCCATGGCGGCGCCCTGCCCGCAGTCATCGGCTATTGCATGGGCGGCACGCTGTCGGTGATGTTCGCCGCGCGCCACCCCGAGACCTTGCGCGCGCTGTGCCTCCTCGGCACGCCGGTCGAGTTCCGCCTCTCCGGCGAGCTCTACAACCTGACCGACCGCCGCCGCTTCGACGTCGATCTCCTCATGGACGTGCTCGGCAACATGCCGCCGGCGATGATGCAGTCCGGCTTCAAGCTGCTCAGTCCGCTCGACGCCTTCAACAAGATGGTCGCGCTCATGCGCGATGCCGGCGACGCCGATCGCGTGCGCCACTTCGTCGCGCTCGAGTCGTGGCTCGACGACAACATCGCCTTCCCCGGCGGCGTCTATCGCGAGTACATCCGCGCGCTCTACCAGGACGACTTATTGTGCAAGCGCACAATGCGGATCGCCGGCACTCCCGTCGATCTGTCGCGGCTGACGGCGCCGCTGCTCAACGTCATCGCGCTGCGCGATCACATCTGCGCGCCGCCGTCCTCGCGCGCGCTGATGCCGCTGGTCGGATCCACGAAAAAGGAGACGCTCGAGTTCGACACCGGCCACATCGGCCTCACGACCAGCCGGCGCTCGCTGTCGGATCTATGGCCGCGCATCGCCGATTGGCTGGCCGAGCGCCTGGAGCAGCGCGCGTGAACCGGCGGTCAGCGGCTCTTGGCGGCGGCGTCCTTGGCCAGCTCGTCGAGCCGGCGGCGCAGCTCATCGATCTCCGAGCGCGACGTCGATGCCGCCGCTTGGGGCGGCTTGGGCGGCACGCCCCAACTGCGCGGCACCGCGCCCTGCATGATCTCCGAGAGCTGCTTGTGATACAGGTTCGACAGCTCCAACCCCTCGCGCACGCTGCGATCGAGCAGCGTCGCGCCGGCCTTCAAATATCCGTCGAGCCAGGTGGCGGTCTTCTCGTCCTGCGTCGCGATCAGCTTGCGCAGAAACTCGACCGGCAGCATCTCGAGGTTGTTGTGGCTCTTGGCTTCGAGGATGATCTGCGTCAGCACGCGACGCGTGATGTCCTCGTTGTTGGCGTCGACGTCGAGCACGCGCACGTCTTCGCCTTTGCGCACCATCGTCTCGATCTCGTCGAGCGTCACGGCGCGGCGCGATTGGAGGTCGTAGAAGCGCCGGTTGCCGTAGCGATGGACGACGCGCTCGCCCTCGAACTGCGCGTATGCCTGTTCGCGCTCTTTGGTCTCCTGGCGCGTCGGACGCCCGCGCCGGCGCTTCGGAGTCGCGGTCTTGCTCACCCGGCCCGACTTCGTCGATTTCGTCACCGGTCCCTCCAAAGAGTCGGCAGGCTAACATATTGTGCAGATGCACCGCAATCTATGATGCAACTGCACAATATGCGAAACGGGGCAGCGAGCCGATGAGCAACTTCGATCCGCTCGACGTCGCCTTTCGCGCCGGCCAGGAGCTGTACAAGGCCGGCCTGTTGTCGCTGATCAACGCGCGCCGGCAGAACCGCGGCCGCGCGCCGGTCGGCTGGCCGCAAGTCGCGGCGACGCCCGCCGACGTGCTGTGGCAGGAAGGCAATGCCCGGCTGACGCGCTATCGCCGCGCCAACGCCAGCGCGCCGTCGACCACGCCGCTCCTGCTCGTCTGCTCGCTCATCAATCGGCCGTACGTCCTCGATCTGCTCGCCGAGCGCAGCGTGGTGCGGCGCCTCCTCGATCGCGGCCACGACGTGTGGCTCCTCGACTGGGGCACGCCGACGGCCGCCGACGCCGCGCGCCCGCTCGCGGATTACGCGCTCGAGCAGCTGCCGCGCGCCGCCGCCGTCGTCACCGAGCGCGCGGGCAGCGAGCGGCTGCACGTCCTCGGCTACTGCATGGGCGGCACGCTCTCGCTGATGGCGATCGCCGCCGATCGTCTGCCCGCCGCGTCGCTGGTGGCGATGGCCACGCCGGTCGCGCTGCACGACGAGGGCCTCTTGTCGCTGTGGTGCCGCGTGCCCGGCTTCGAGCCCGCCGAGCTCGCCGCCGCGTACGGCAACGTGCCGCCGCACGTCCTTCAGCCCGCGTTCAAGATGCTCGATCCGGTCAGCCTGGCCACGAAGTTCGTGCACCTCGACGGCAAAGTCGAAGACGACGACTTCGTGCGCTTCTTCTTGGCCATGGAGACGTGGCTCGAAGACTCGGTCGCTTTTCCCGGGCGCGCCTTCGTCGACTGGGTGCAGCTCTATCGCTCCGACGCCCTCGCCCGCGGCGAGCTGGTGCTCGACGGCACCAAGATCGATCTATCGCGCGTGCGCTGCCCGCTCTTCCACGTCATCGCCGACGGCGACTACATCACG
>DASXOU010001076.1:0-4444 GCA_036494045.1 Polyangia bacterium
CGCTCGGCCTGGTTACCTACATCCCGCGTTTGGTCGTGGTTCCGAAAGCGAGCGGCCCGGAACTTCCGGCGGCGACACAACCCGCCACTCCAGGACATAGTTCGCACGCGTGCGCGCGCTCCTCGAAGCCTGCCGGCCACGGCAATGGGTCAAGAACGTTTTCGTCGCCGCGCCCCTGGTGTTCGCCAAGCGGCTCGCCGACCCGCGACCGTCGCTGCGCGCGCTCGCCGCCGTCGGCATCTTCTGCCTGGTGTCGAGCGCCGTCTATCTGTGGAACGACCTCATCGACGTCGAGAAGGATCGCGCCCACCCGCTCAAGCAGAAGCGGCCGATCGCCTCGGGCCGGCTGTCGGTGGCCAACGCGCGCATCGCGTCGGCGACGCTGGCGACGGCGGCGCTGGCGCTGGCCTGGCTCGTCGACCATCGCTCCGCCGTCTGCGTGCTCCTGTACCTCGTCAACAACGTCGCCTATTCGCTCGTCGTCAAGCGCGTCGTCTACCTCGACGTGCTCTCCATCGCCGTCGGCTTCCTCTTGCGCGTCGCCACCGGTGCCTTCGCCGTCGACGTCGAGGCCTCGGGCTACCTCTTCTTGTGCACGGGCCTCCTCGCCGCCTACCTCGGCTTCGGCAAGCGCGCCCACGAGCTGGCCCTGGCCGGCGAGCGCGCCGCCGAGCAGCGCGACGTCTTGCGTGCCTATCGCCCGTCGGTGCTGCGCTTCGCCTTGTGGATCACCGCCGCCGCCGCGTTCGCCTCGTTCGTGCTCTACACGCGCGCCGAGCACACCGTGCGCTTCTTCGGCACCACGCACATGTTGTGGACGGCGCCGTTCGCCGCCTTCGGCCTCTTGCGCTTCTACGCGCTCGTGCAGGCGCCGAGGGGCGAATCGCCGACGGAGGAGATCTTGAAGGACGCCCCCTTCGTGCTCAACCTGCTCGCCTGGAGCGCCGCCGTCATCCTCATCATCTATCTGCGCTGAAGTCGATTCCGCTTGCCAGACCCTCGACCGACAGCAGATTGTCCGCTGCGGGGTTGGACGGTGGAGGGCGTGCACATGATGCGGTTGTCTCCGGTCACCTGGTTGATCGCGATCGCCGCGATCCTGATCGTCACCTTCGTCGGCTCGACGGCGCTGGTCGATCGCAACGCGCGGCGCCTCGACGATCTCGCCGCCGACATCGCCGACAACGCCGCGCCCAGCATCACCGAGCTCTCGACCGCGCGCACCGAGCTGCGCCATCTCGAGCTCGGCGTCGGCCGCTATCTGGGCGCGCACCGCGGCGGGCCGCCGTTCGCCCGGGCGCAGCTCGACGCCTGGCGCGCCGCCGTCGAGCGCCACCTCGAGCCCTACGCGCAGCTGCCCTTCTTCAGCGACGAGCGGGTGCCCTTCGCGCGCCTCGACGCGGCCAAGCGACGGCTGTACGCCGATCTCGATCGCGTCGTCGCGCTCCTCGATCAGGGCCAGCTCGAGGCCGCGCGCCCCGTCTTGTACAACGCGCTCAACCACGACGGCGAAGAGGTCGACGCGGTCATCCTCGAGCTCATCGGCGTCAACAACCGGCACGCGCTGGCCAACGCGCGCGAGATGACCAAGCTGCGCCAGCGCAACAGCCTGCTCGCGCTCGCGCTCGACGCCAGCAGCGTGATCCTGGGCGCGCTCCTGCTCCTCGGCGCCGTGCGCGCGGCGCGCCTCTACCATCGCGCGCAAGAGGAGCAGCGCAAGCTCGCCGAAGCGCGCGCCGCCGAGCTCGACCACTTCGCCGGCCGCGTCGCCCACGATCTGAAGGCGCCGCTGGCGTCGGTGATGTTGGGCTCGTCGGTCGCCGCCGCCTATCCGACCGAGACGCAACAGGCGCTGCAAAAGATCCAGCGCACCTCGCGCCTGATGAGCGAGATGATCGACGCGCTCCTGGCGGTGGCGCGCGTCGAGCCGGCGCGGGCGAGCGCGCCCGCCACCTCGGTCGCCGCGGTACTCGACGTGCTCGCCGACGAAGTGCGCCCGGTCGCCGCGGCCGCCCGCGCCATCCTGCGCGTCGATCCCTATCCGGCGACGGCGACGGTGGCCTGCCCGTCCGGCGTGCTCGCCAGCATCCTGTCGAACATCCTGCACAACGCCGTCAAATTCATCGGCGGCGCCAGCGGCGAGCGCGCCATCGTCGTGCGCGTGCTGCCGCGCGACGTCGACACGCGCTTCGAGATCGAGGACACCGGCCCGGGCCTGCCGCCCGCGCTCGAGGAGCACGTGTTCGAACGCTTCGTGCGTGGGAGTGAATCGACCGGCCTCGGCCTCGGCCTGGCGACGGTCAAGCGTCTCGTCGACGGCGCGGGCGGCCGCCTCGGCGTGGTGAGCCGCCCCGGGCGCGGCTCCTGCTTCTGGATCGAGCTGCCCGGCGCTAGACCCGCGCTTCGAGCACGAGGTTGAACGGCGTCTCGGTGGCGCGGCGCAGCTTGCCGAAGCCGCCGCCGGTGACGACGACGTCGCGCAGGCGCGCCTCGCCCGCTTGCGCCCCCAGCGCCGGCCCCTTGCAGGAGAGCGAATGCGGCACGCACAGCGACGTCGACGCCGAGTAGAAGACGCGCCCGACGGCGTTGTGGTTCTGCTCCGGCCGATCGCCCGCGAACGGCTCGACGATCATCCAGGTGCCGTCGGCCGCCAGCGTGCGCCGCACGTGCTTGGCGGCGCCAATCGGATCCTCCATGTCGTGCAGGCAGTCGAAGTGCGCCACCAGATCGTAGCCGGTGCCGGGATAATTGGTCGCGCCCGCGACCTCGAAGCGCACGCGATCGGCGACGCCCGCGTCCTTGGCGCGCTTGTTCGCCAGCTCGATCGATCCGGCGTGCGAGTCGAAGCCGACGAAGGTCGACTTGGGGAACGCCTGCGCCATGATGATCGTGGACGCGCCCAGCCCGCAGCCGACGTCGGCGACCTTGGCGCCGCGCTCGAGCTTGGGCTTGACGCCGTCGAGCGCCGGGATCCAAGATCCTACCAAGTTACCAAGGTACCCAGCGCGAAAGAAGCGCTCGGTGCCCTCGAACAGGCACGGGTGTTGATCGCCCCACGCGGTGCCCTCGCCGGTCTTGAAGTTGCGCTCGATCTTGCTGCGCCCCTGCCAGACGGCCTCGAGCACCTGAAACAGGCCCTGCACGAACGCCGGGCTCGCCTCGTCGGCGAGCGCGACCGCCTGCTCGGGCGGCAGCGTGTAGCGGCCCGACGCCGGATCGTAGGTCACGTAGCCGCCCGCCGCCTGCGCGTTGAGCCACTCGCGGCAGTAGCGCTCGCTGGTCTCGGTGCGCTTGGCCAGCTCGGCCGAGGTCAGCGGCCCGTCGGCGGCGAGCGCCTTGTACAGACCGAGCCGGTCGCCGGTGAGCACCAGCGCCGCCGACATCGCCGCGCCCGCGTCAGCCACGACCTGACCCAGGAAATTCTCGAGCTTCTTCATGTCCACTTCATTCGACATCGCGTCACCTCCGATGCCCGCAATCTGCCGCCCGCCCGTTGGAGCCACCGTTGGCGCCAGCGTGGGAATGTCGTACAACGGTGCCGGGGGGCTACCGGTGCGTGAGCAACGCCTGGAGATCCGGCTGCTTGGCGACATCGCGGTAATGCGCGGCGGACGCGCGTTGCCGCTGCCGGCGTCGAAGAAGACACGCGCGCTCCTCGGCTATCTCGTGGCCACGAGCACGCCGCACCTGCGCGAGCGGCTGTGCGAGCTTCTGTGGGACGGGCCCGACGATCCGCGCGCGGCGTTGCGCTGGAGCCTGTCGAAGCTGCGCCCGCTCGTCGACGACGCGGCGATCGAATCCGATCGCGAGCGCATCGGCTTCGTCGGCGGCGCCGTCGACGTCGACTTGCACGAGCTGCGCGCGGCGCTCGCCGACGGCAAGGCGCCGCTCGAGCGCCTCAGGCGCATCGCCGAGCGCGCCAGCGGCGAGCTGCTCGACGGGCTCGACTTGCCGGACTGCTTTCGCTTCCACGCCTGGTGCACGAGCGAACGCGAGGCGGTGCGCGCCGAGCGCATCAAGCTCTACGCGGCGCTGGTGGCGCGCGTCGAGGATCGGGAGGAGGCGCTCAAGTGGGCGCGCGCGCGGCTGGCGGTCGATCCGCTGTCGGACGCGGCGCACGCGGCGATCGTGCGCTGCCTGGGCGCGCTCGATCGCACGCGCGACGCCGTCGCCCATTACGAGGAGGCGCGCCGCTTGTTCGCCGCCGAATTGGGCGCGCGGCCGACGCCGGAGCTGATGCGCGCGCGCGACGAGCTCGCCTATCGCGCGCCGCCGACGCCGGCCGCAGCCGACGCGACGCCGGCGCCGGCGATGGCGACGGCGCCGCTGCCCGCGCGCACGCTGGTCGGCCGCGATCGCGAGCGCGCGCGTCTCGGTGCGCTCGTCGACGCCGCGGCGGCGGGCGGCGCGCGCGAGCTCGCGCTCGTCGTCGGCGAGCCGGGCA
>DASXOU010001077.1:0-3319 GCA_036494045.1 Polyangia bacterium
TCGAGCGCCCCCTGCCGCACCGCCGACACCTCGTCGCGCAGGCCGCGCGTGATCATGTTGAAGGTGCGCTTGAAGTAGAGCTGCTTGAGCGCGCGCATCACGCCGCGGCGCACCTCGGGGTGCGCGTGCGTCGACAAGCGCTCGAGCGGCTGCAGCGCCGCATACGCTTGCAGCTGCCCCATGTCCTGCGCGATCTGCGCCAGGGTGTGCGGATCGAGCTCGGCGCCCTCTTTGGGCCGCGCGTCGAGATGCGTGAGCAGCACGTTGAGCGCGCGGCGGCGGATGATGTCGGCGTAGCGCACGTCGCCGATGATGCTGGCGCAGACCTCGCGGTGATCGCCGTCGAGCTCCCACTCGACGAGATCGAGGTACCAGATCTCGGGATAGGCGTGCTGCTGGCGCAGATAATCGGGGAAGGGCGCGGCGTCGATCGCCTCCTGCCAGACCTCGGCGTAGCGCGCGACCACGTCGGCGTAGCGCTTCTGCTTCTTCTCGCCGAGGCCGAGCTTGGCCAGCTGCTTGTACGACTCGCGCACGTGGAAAAAATCGCCGACCGAGTTGTAGGAGTCGATCGCGGCGAGATAGGCGTTTTCGGTGATCTCGACGGGGCCGCCGTCGCGCTCGTTCTTCTCGGCCGCCTTCCACCAGGTCTCGGCGGCGCGCTTCATGTAACCGCGATCGTAGATGAGGCCGACGCGGCGCGCGTAGTCGGCGGCTTCGCGAAACACCGTCGCTGCGGCGTGATATTCCTCGCGCTCGAGCGCGATGCGCAAAAAGTCTTCGTAATACTGCAGCACGTAGAACTTGAGGTTGTCCTCTTTTAGGACGCGGATGCAGTTGATGTAGCCCTCGGCGAGGTTCTCGAAGCTCGACGAGTCTTTTCCCAGCTTGAGCAGGATGCAGTAGCAATCGAACGCGCGGTGGCGCTCGCCGTGGGTCTCGAACTCGTCGGCGACTTCTTCGAGCAGCCGCTGCGCCTGCACGAGGTGGCGGTTGCCGCCCTCTTTGTCGGCGTCGCGCGTGGCGGCGATGCCGACGTTGAAGTGCACCAGCGCCTCCTCGTACATGCGGCCGCGCAGGCGCGGATCGCGCAGCACGCGCTCCCAGGCCTTGCGCTCCTCGCGCGCCGCCGATGCTTGCGCGTAACCGATCGCCGACAAGACGTGGCGGCCGGCTTCGGCGAACTGGCGCGCGGCTTCGGCGTAGAGCTTGTTGCCCTGCTCGCCGCCGAGGCGGCGCGCCTCGAGCTCCTTGACGCGCGCGGCGTCGACGGGCGCGGTGGCCGACGGGAACATCTCGGCGGCGCGATCGAAGGCGTGCAGGTACAAGTAGACGTAGCCGGCTTCGCGGGCGCGGCCGAGCGCGCGGTAGCACTCGGCGATGCCCTTGAGCCACTCGTCGTATTCGAAGTCGATGACGTGCGTGTGCTGCAGGAGCTGGCGATAGAGCCGCTCCGACTCGGCGGCGCGCCCGGCGGCGAACAGGCCCTGCGCGCGCGCCAATAACTGTGCGTTCGCTTCGATCATGTTGTGCGACCGCTCATTTCGCCTTCGTGTCGACGGCGGAGTCTTCCGGCGACAGCGTCGTCTTCGCCGGCATGCCCGGTCCGCGCCGCGGCATGAGGAACGACGCGTGCGCGTCGAGCTCGTCGTCGAGCCGATAGACCAGATCCTTGCCGATGCGCTTGCGCCAGTCCTTGAGCGTCATCACGCAGCGCGAGGTCGAGCGCACCTTGCCGCCGGCCTCGATCGACTGCACGCGGATCTCGCGCACCGGCGTCTCGTCTCGGTGCTGCGCCAGGATCTTCGAACGCTTGACGTCGCACTTGAGCATGGCGACGGCGAACTTCCACAGCTGCGAGTCCCAATCGGAGTTGGTCAGATCGGGCTCATCGACGTCGATGGCGGTCTCGTCGTCGTTGGGGAAGGACCAGAACACCTTGTACGGCATCGTCTCGGCGGGCGGCGGCGGATCGGCCGCGGCGACGCCGCCCACGATCGCGCTGGCGAAACCCCCGAGGACGAGAACGGCGACGCGCCTCATTGCGGCACGAATCCGCTCGGCCGCTCGGGCGCGGTGTCGTGTTTGAACAGCTCGGCCTTGGCGTTCATCAGCGTTTCCAACGGATCGAAGATGGATCCGAGGCGACCCTTTTGCCAGGCCTTGACCGACATCGACCAGAAGCCCGCCGAGTGATAACCGGACTTGTCTTCGACGAGAATTTCGAGCGTGCGATCGTTCTCCGCGTCCGAGGCCGACTTCCGCGGCGGCGGCAGCTTGGCCCACTTCAAGACGCGCTCGAGATCGCGCTCCCGCTTCAGGTCGTAGGCGAGCTCTTGCGGCTGCGGCGACCAGTTGGGATTGGTGCGCTTGGCCGTGCCGCCGTCGATCTCGACGACGATGCGGTTTCCCACGTCCATGCGCGACCAGCGGATCTTGGCGTGCGCGACGAGATCGGTTCGTAATACCTCGTCATACGAAAACATCCCCAATATGACGAGCAGCCACATCATGCTTTTTGGGCCTTTTTCGGCGCCGGTCTGCCGCCGGCTTCGTTGACGATCTCGAGCGCCTTGTCGCGGCGGCGGTTGCGGCTCTGCAGCGTCTGATCGTCGACGATCTGGTGGCGATGCAGAAGATCGAGATACTCGAGCGACACGTCCGACGACGGCAGGATGAAGATGCCGTAGAGGTACGCCTCGCGCCGCATCTGCTGCACCACCTCGACGGGGATGTGGCACTGCCCGTGCGTCAGGATGTAGACGACGAGCTGGCGGCGATCTTCGCGCCGCAGGCGCTGCAGCTCGAGGGCGAACTGACGAAAGACCTTGGCGTAGTTGCGGCCGCGCTCCGATTTGAAGCAGAGGAGATAGGGCGCGGCCAGGTCGCCCGAGATCACCTTCTGCGTATCGTACAGGCGCGAGTCGAAGAAGCGCAGCCAGACCTCGTCGCCTTCGAGCGCCAGCTTCTTGGCCAGCGTGAGCGCCAGGCCGCGCGCGAAGACCTGGCGCACGCCGCGCATCGAGGGCGAGCTGTCGACGAGGATGTACTGCAGGCGCCGCTCCTCCTCGCGCTGCTTCTCGTGGCCGTAGTAGTAGAGCTCGTCGTCGATGACCTTGCGCTCGAACATGTCCTCGTCGTAGGCGAACTCCGAGAGCACGAGCGAGTCGAGGTTGCCGCGCCGCTCGATCGACGCGTAGCCGTCGACGGAGAAGGTCTGCACGCCCGAGGCGCGCTTGGTCTCGAGCACCGTCGGCAAGAGCTCGAGCGAGAAGTTGTCGACGTCGTTGGCCTCGGCCGACTGGAAGACGCCGAACAG
>DASXOU010001078.1:0-9644 GCA_036494045.1 Polyangia bacterium
CGCAGATCCGTTCGCGCACCAAAGAGCTCCTCGAGACCAACCAGACGCTCCTGCGCGTGCAGAAGGAACTGCTCGCCTACAAAAAAGGCCTCAGCGTCTAGGCGCGCGGCTCGGCGAAGGGGCCGAGCTTCTTTCGGCGTAGCTCGTCGGTCATGAGCGCGCGGAACTTGCCGTTGCGCATCTGCGCCAGCGCCACCATCGCGTAGTAGCCGCCCGGCAGCTTCGGGCTCTCGTCGACGGCGCGCAGCGTCTGGAACGGGCGCGACGCGTGGGCGTGATGATCGGCGTGGCGCGACAGGCCGATGAGCGTGTAGTGCGTGAGCCACGAGCCCGAGTCCCACGCGTCGCGCGCGCCGGGGCGGGCGCCGGCGCGGAGGAGGCCCCAGTGCTCGAAGTAGTTGACCGCCTCGAGCACGCTGACGGCGTTGTGCGCCTGAAACAGGAAGATCACGAGGCCGGGCCAGCCGGCGACGGCGGTGATGGCGGCGACGAGCGCGAGCTCGGCGCCGAGCCCGGCGACGACGGCGCGGCGATCGAGCCGCCAGGCGCTGCGAAACTGCGCCGGCACGGTGCGGCGGAAGAACGCCTTGTAGCTCTCGCCGAAGCGCGCGGTCGCCGGATCGTCGACGGTGGCGACGCGCATGTGATGGCCGCGCCGGTGCTCGACGAAGAAGTGATCGTAGAGCACGGTGGCGAGGAGCGCGCGGCCAAGCAGGCGCAGCAGGCGCGAACGGCGATGGATGAGCTCGTGGGCGACGACCAACGAGCCCCAGCCCGAGTTGTTGCCGATGAACCAGCCGACGATCAGAAGATCCCAGGTCCAACCCGAGCGCGCGATCATGCGCACGAGCAGCGCCAGCGTCAGCAGCTGCACCAACGCCAGTGTCACCGCGATCGCGGTGAACCGCCAACCGTCGCCGTCGTGCGGCGCCGCGGCGGCGGGGCGCGCGCGCCAATCGACCCACACCACGGCGGCGACGATCAGGATGCCCGGCAGCGACTCCACGGCGCGGTGCGGCCCGGTGGCGACGAAGCCGAGGGTGAGCAGCGGAAAGAGCAGGCTCCACAGGTGGCGCATCGCGTCCTCCGGTTCGACATACGCATTCGTATGTGGATTTGAAGTCTCACATACGAACTGGTATGTCAAACGCATGTCCCCTGCTTCGCATTCCCGCCGACGCAAACCGCCGGAATCACGCGCCGACGCCAAGGCCGAGACGCGCGACGCGCTCATCGACGCCGCCGCCGCGCTGTTCGGCAAGCACGGCCTCGACGCCCCCAGCCTCGACGAGATCTGCGCGCGGGCCGGCTACACGCGCGGCGCCTTCTACGTGCACTTCAAGAGCCGCGAGGAGCTCATCGTCGCCGTCGTCGAGCGCCATTGGGCGCGCGCGCTCGACGCCTTCGTCGGCGACGGCGGCAGCGCCGATCTCGGCGCCGTCGTGCGCCGCTTCACCGACGCCGTCGCCGGCGGCCGTTATCCGCGCGGCGGCGCCGTCAAGCTGCACCAGTTCCTCGACGCCTGCGCGCGCTCGCGCCTGCTGCGCGACCGCCAGACCGCGCACCTCGACGCCACCCGTGCGCGCCTCGCCGACGCCGCCCGCGCCGCCCAATCCGCCCGCGCCGTCCGCGGCGACGTCGAGCCCGAAGCCGTCGCGCTGCTGCTGATGACGCTGGTCATGGGCGTCGAGCAGCTGGTCGACCTCGGCTACCCCTTCGACGTCCGCGCCGGCGCCGCCGCCCTACTCCGCCTACTCCGATCTTGATTCGGCAGCGCCTGAGAGAGCGGGCTCCGGCCCGTGACCGAGGAAGCGAGGAGGTACGCGCGAAGGTGGCCCGGAGATGCGGCCGCAGCCAGCTAGTGCTTGCCGCCAAACATGACGAAGCCCAGGAGACCGACGGCGACGATGATGAGCACGACCACGACGATCCAAGCCGCGTTCGACTTCGACGGCGCCAGCGGCGTCGGCGAGGTCTGCGATCGGCGCGCCTCGAGCTCCGCGAGCGCCGCCGCCGTCGACCGCACGCCCGACACGCCCGATCCAAACCCATTGACGCCCGAGATCGATCCCGTCCCCGACCCGGGGCCCGTCCCTGTCGCCGTGCGAATCGACGGCAGCGACGGAATCGACGGCAGCGAGCTGGAGTGCACCCCGCTCTGCCCCGACTTCGACCCGCCCGCCGACGACCCCGGATTGGTGTTGCCCGTGCGCGACCGAATCTTGCGATCCCCGTCGGTGGGCGTGAACTCGTTGATGACGCTGTCGACGCGCGAGTCGGTCACGATCTTCTTCGCGTTCGACAAGAACGCGAAGTACGACTCTTCCATGTCGTCGAAGTCCATCGGCCCATCGCACTCGTCGCAGCGGCACGACGGCGCCTTGAACGGATGGGTCTGCGCCAGGTCGCGCGTCTCGACGAGCAGCACCTTTTCCAGGTCGCAGTTGGGGCAGAAGTACGGCGCGTAGAAGCTCTTGACCACCCCCTGGCCGGTAAAATTATTGACCAGGTTGATCTGCGCCACGATCGCCGGCGAGCACTCGACCAGGATGACCTTGGCGCCGTTCTTTTCGACCTTCCCGAGCCAGTTGACCCAGTCACGCACACCGCAGGAGTTGATACGCTCGATCTCCGACACGTCGATGACCGCTGTCCCGCTGCCGATCTTGTCACTCAAGCTGGCGAGCTCGTTGTCTTCGTCGATGACTCCGGAGAGCTTTACGTAGGTCACGTCCTCCCGGTTGTGTACTGAGGCCTGGAACTTGGGATTCATTGTCGCCGCCATGTTAGACCGTGGTTGAGATTCTGTCTAGCCGCCGCCATTACAGTCTGCCTGTCGGATCGCCTAATGTAGATCGTAGTTCGTGATACGCATCCGAAAGGAAGAAACGCACCAACTCGGCGCCACCCGCCACCTGGCCGAGCGCCACCGCGCCATCCGGTGACACTGCCAATTCCTCGCCGCCCATCCGCGCCAGCATGCGCGCTGCGGCACCGACGTCGTCGCACGCGAGCAGGCCGGCGCGATCTGCCGCCTGCCCGAGCGCTGCGAACCAACCTTCGATCGATGCACCCGGTGCAAGCCCCTGCAGCTTCTCCACCGCCTTCAATTCTTTTCGCGACAGCCCCTTCATGAACTCCAGCACCTGCGGCTCGCGATCGGCCTGCGGCTTGATCAACTGATCGAGTAGGTGCCCGACCTCGGCGCGCTGCGCCGCGCGCAGGCGAGTCACCAGCGCGTAGCCTCCCCGCAACGGCTCGAACGCGCGGCCGAGCAGGAAGCGGCGCTCGCCGTCGGGGCGATCGACGAACGTCGCTTCGATGATCACCGTCGGCTTGGGCGAGTCGAACATGACCACGCCACCCGGCACCTGCTGCGCGACGTAGACGTCGGCCGTGACGCCGAACAGTCGCTGCGCGTCGACGACGCACACCTTGAAGCCGGGGTCCTGCACGGCCGCCGCGGGAATCGGATCGTGCACCTGCGGCACGCCGTAGATTCCGTCGAGCGTCTCGCGCACCGCGGCGAGCGCTTCGGTGTACGCGCCCAAGACCGGCGGCGGCAGAAGGCGCGTGCGCCGCAGCTCCTCGGAGAGCGAGCCGCGCTTGACGTTGGCGCGGAACGTCGGCGGTCGATCGGTCGCCTCCGCGTAGCCGAGCAGCGTCAGCATCGTGCCCACGCGCGCCGCGCGATCGAGATCGCCCGAGCGCTGATAGACCGACACCAGCAGGCGATACGCGGGCGCGTGGCGCAGGTCCGATCCGAGCACGAGCAGGAGCTCCTCGCGCGCGAGGTTGAGCGTGTTGTCGCCGTTGGCCAGGAGCTCGGCGGCCGAGACGCGATCGTCGTGGCTCTCCGGCGCCCGCGCCAGCACCTGGCGATAGGCGTCGACGGCGCGCGCGTGATCGTCGATGGCGACGAAGAAGCGCGCCATGCCGCGGCGAAGCACCAGCTCGACCTCGGGCCCGCGCGTCTCGGCGACCTTGAGCGCCTCGTCGATGATGTTCTGCGCCTGCCCGCGATCGCCGGCCGCCGCCGCGCGCCGCGCCAACGACAACGCCGCTGGCGGATAGGAAGGATCGAGATCGATCGCGCGCCGGTACGCGCGCCCCGCGCCGGCCGCGTCGCCCGATGCTTCCGCGATGCGCCCGAGATAATCGTAGTAGCGCGCCAGCTCCTCGGGCGGCGCGGTCGCGCCCGGCATCGCCGCCAGCTGGATCAGCCGCTCGCAGGTGCGATGCGCCTCCGAGTAACGGCCGAGCAGGTACAGCTCCTGCGCCAGGCGGAAGTGCGCGTCGCGATGCTCGCCGTCTTCCTCGATCAGCTCCTCGAGCGTGATGGCCGCGCGCGCCGGATCCATGGCGCCGTCGCCGAAGATCTCGGCGAGCCGATAGCGCGCCGCCGACTTCGGCTGGAGCAGCTTGGCGCGTCCGATGAACGCCTCGAGCACCACCGCCGCCGCGTCGAAGCGGCGCAAGCGCTCGTGCAGTGACACGAGGGCGTCGACGACGTTGTACTCGTCGGGCGCCAGGCGCAGCGCCTCGAGGTAGATCTGCTCGGCGTTCTCGATCTCGTACTCGCGCTCGCGCAACGATCCTTGCGCCACCAGCACTCGCGCCAGCGACGAGCCGGCGTCGCGCTTGCGATAGAGCTTCTCGAGCTCGCGGAAGGTGGCGACGAAGTCGTAGGCCTCGGGCGCCTGCCGGCACAAGCCGACGAGCAGCTCGAGCGCGTCGCCGTTGTCGGGCCGGATCTCGAGCGCGACCACCAGCGACTCGGCGGCCGCGCGCAGGTCGCCGGTCTTCTCGGCGACCACCGCGCGCTTGCGATAGAACTCGCTTCGCTCGACGGGATCGCCCTCGCGCGTGACCTTCTGCGTGAGGATGACCGCGATCGGCAGCGCGCGCTGGAACTCGCCGCGCGCGAAGTAGAGCTCGAACAGCGCGCGGTTCGCCGGCAAGCACTCGCGGTCGACGGTGAGCGCCGACTCGTAATATTGGATCGCGCGATCCTGATCGCCGAGCTTGTCACCGTAGATCTGCCCGATGTGCGCGAACACGCCGGCGCGCTCTTTGTCCTCGGTCCACAGCTTGGCTTCGAGCTCGAGCGTCTGGATGACGCGCGGCCAGTCTTCCTTGCGCAGATACAGATCGCGGAGGCCGTGAACCGCCGGCAAGCAGGAAGGTGAGGTCTTGATCGCCGCGTCGTAATAACGAATCGCGTCGTCTTCCTTGCCGAACTTCGACTCCATGACCGAGCCGCACTTGAAGTAGAGGATCGCCTTCTGCGCGCGGTCGTTGACGATGCGGATCTGCCGCCGCGTGACCTCGACCAGCTCGGCCCAACGCTCGGTGCCTTCGTACAAACGGCCGAGCGCCTCGATCGCTTCTTTGTGCGACGGCGCGATGTCGAGGATCTTGCGATAGGACTCGATCGCGCGATCGGCGTCGCGCAATCCCTCTTCGCACATCTGCGCGATGCGCAGGTAGAGCGCGATCGCCTCGTCGCCGCCGGCGGTGAGCGACAGCCGCGTCGTCAGGATGCCGACGAGCTTTTCCCAGTCGCGCGTGCGCTCGTAGTGCCGCTCGAGCGCGTCCAAGCCTTCCGAATCGGTCGGATCGACCGAATGCAGCCGCTGATAGAGCCGCGCCGCCTCGACGGCGTCCTTGAGCTTGGCCGCCGCCACGCGCGCCGCGCGCCGCAGGATCTCGACGCGCTTGACGTCGTCGCGCACGAGCTCACCGCGCCGCTCGTACGCCGAGATCAGGCCCGGCCAGTCCGACTGCGCCGAGAAGATGCGCTCGAGCGCCGTCTGCGCCGTGTCGGCTTCCGGATCGAGCTCGAGCACGCGCAGATACGACGCCGCCGCCTCGCCCGGCTGCCCGAGATACTGCAGCTGCAGCTGTCCGCGCCGCGCGTACAAATCCGCGAGCCGATACGCGCGCGACCGCTGCACCTCGACGAGCCGGATGGCCGTCTCGTACAGCTCCATCGCCTGCCGCCACTTCTCGCGCTTGTAGCAGACGCGCTCGAACGCGGTGAAGCAGGCGCGCGACGCCGGATCGAGCCGGAACGACTCGGTGTACGCGGCCAGCGCGCCGTCGAGATCGCCGTTGCGCTCGAGCAGATCGCCCTTTTGCGACAAGACGCTCGCGCGCTGCTGCGGATCGGTCGTCGCCTGCGCGCGCATGTCGAGCACGCGGTTGAGCTCGTCGCCCTTCTTGAGCGCCGAGTAGATCTCGGCCAGCGACGCCAGCGCGTCGCCGTGGTGATCGTCGACCTTGAGCGCGTTCTCGAACGCCTCCGCCGCCGACTCGGGACGCGACAGCCGCGACTTGCGGATCTCGCCGAGCCGCAGCCACAGCTCGAGGCGCCGCGCCGGCTCGAGCGACGCTTCCAATTGCAACTCGCGCTCGATCGCCGCCGCCAGATCGGCGAAGCGCCCGCGCGACTCGTAGATGCGCTCGAGCGCGCGCGCCGCCTGCGGATCGCGCGGATCGGCCTCGTCGACGCGATGCCACGCCCGCGCCGCGGCATCGGGATCGTTGAGGCGCCGCTCGTACAAGTCGGCGAGCGAGCGCGCCGCGCGCGCGATCTCCTTGGGCTCGTCGAGCAGCGCCAATTCCGCTTCGCGCGACTCGGCCAGCTCTTCCCAGCGCTCGAGGTGCTCGAGCGCCTCGCACAACGCGCGCACCGTGCGCACGCTGCGCGGCGCGCGCCTGAGCGCCTCGGCGAGCACTTCCCAATTGCCCTCGCGCCGGCACAAGCGCTCCAGGCCCGACAGCGCCGCCGCGTTCGCTGGATCGAGCTTGAGCGCCTCGCGATAGGCGCCGAGCGCCGCCTTCAAGTCGCCGCCGTCGGCCATGTCGGCCGCGCGCGCCATCTCGAGGTGCAATTCGAGCTGCCGCTCGCTCGTCGTCGCCAGCTTCAGCTCGCGACGCAAGACCTCGAGCAGATCGGGCAGCCGCTTGTGCCGCCGGTGCAGCGTCGCCAGCGCCGACAGCGCCGCCGCGCACTTGTCGTCGCGCTCGAGCGCGCGCTCGTACGACCGGCGCGCCGAATCATCGTCGCTGAGCCGCTTTTCGTAGATGTCGCCGATCTCGCACAAGAGCGCCGCCGCGCGCGCGCCCGCCGCGCTCTTGGCCGCATGCTCGCGCAGCTCGACGGCACGCGCCCACTTTCCGCCTTCGCCGAGGAGGCGCGCAAAAGCGTGCAGCGTGGTCACGTCGTCGGGCAGAAGCTCGAGCGCCTTTTCGTAGTGCTCGTGCGCCGTCTTCTGATCGCCGAGGTGCTCGCCGGCGACGCGCGCCAGCTGCCGGTGCAGCCGCGCCTGCGCCGCCTTCGCGCGCACCAGGCCAATCAGCGCCTTGAGCGCGGTGGCCAGCTCGTGCCACTTTTGATGCTTGCGGTAGAGCATCACGCGCCCCGCGTGCACCAACAGATCATCCGGATCGCGATCGGCCGCCGCGTTGAACGACGACTCCGCCGTGCTCGCGTCGTCGGCCTCGAGCGCCAGCGATCCGGCGATCGCAAAATAGGTCGCGCCGCGCCGCGCGTCGACGTTCGGCGCCGTGCCGAGGCGCTCGTAGGTCACCTGCAGCGCCACCGTGTCGCGCGCCCGCCGATACGCGCGCGCCAGCGCTTCGAGCGCGCCGCGCTGCCCCGACGCCTCGGCCGCCTCGCGCCAGCGCGCCACCGTCGTCTCCGCCGACTCGCCGTCGATCTCCGAAGCGCGCGCCGCCAGCGCCACCTGCGCCGCGCCCGCCGTGCCGCGCGCGCGCCCGGTCGTCTCGAGCACGTGCGCCGCCTCCGACGCCGCGCCGCGCAGGATGCGCAGCCGCGCCAACACCATCGCCACCGCCGCGTCCGTCGGCGCCGCCATGTGCAGCCGCGCGTACAAGACCTCAGCGCGCGCCGCGTCGCCGACGCGCGCGTCCCACAGCTCGGCCGCCCGTCGCAGATACGCGTTCGACCACGCCGGCGATCCGGCCATGCGCGCCAGCTGCTCCCAGGCTTCGGCCGCGCGCGCCCACTCGCCGCGCTTGGCCTCGAGCCGCGTGCGCGCGCGCCACGCCAGCATCGCGCCGAAATCTTCGCGCCTGCCGTTGGCCGCCGCCGTCGTCAGCTCGTTGACCAGCTCGGCCGCTTCGCCCTCGCCACCGGCGCGCTCGAGCGCGCCCGCGAGCAGGAACTGCGTCGCCGCGCGTTCGGCCCCCGCGCCGCCGTCGTCCAACGTCTGAAGTTTCGTCCGATAGACGTCGGCCGCGTGCGAATCGTCGATCTCGAGCAGCCGCTCGACCAGATACGGCAACGACTCCGACGCGCCGCCCTCGTCCTTGGCCGCGGCGAACGCGCGCGTCAGCATCGCGCGCGCCGCGTTGACGTCGCCGAGCCGATCCTGCGCCGTCGCTGCCGCCTCGGCGAGCGCGTCGATGTCGGCTTCCGCCGTCTCCGCCGGCCCCACCGATTTGACGAGCGGCGCCCAGCTCCCGGCGAGCGCGAGCGCCAACCTTCGCGCCACGCGCCCTTCGTCGCCCGCCTGCGCCAGCACTTCGGACGCCTGCGTCGCATCGCGCACGCGCCACAAGAGCAGCGCGCCGAGCTCGGCGATGTCCGCCTTGTCGCCGCGCTTCTTGGTCTCGGCCATGCACGCTTGCAGCAGCGCGTCGTCCTTCAATTCGATCGCCGCCGCCAGCTTGATCGCCGGCACCAGCGGATGGTCGACCTTGTCGACGAACGCGAGCGCTTTTTGCACGTCGCCGCGTCCATCCCACGCGAGCAGCGCCGCACGCACCTTCAGATCGGCGGCGCGCTTCTTGGCCTTGGCCTCCGCGTCGGAGACCGCGCCGCCCTTCTTCTTTCCGTCGTGGGGCTGCTCCAGCGACTCGGCCTCGGCGGCGATGAGCGCGAGCAGCTCGTCGAGCGGCGACTCCGCCGACGGCGACAACAAAGAAGGTTGCGAATCGACTGCGCCACGCGGCAGCGGCGGCGGTCCGCCTCGACGAGCACCCGACGCCGACGCCGGCGGCTGAGTCAGCCCATCAGCCATCAATCACACGCATGCGGGGGATGATTGTAACAGACGTAGTCCGGCTTGCAAAGGCCGGGCAAGAAGAGTTTAAGCTGAAATTTTGAAGTCTTACTTTGTGAACTTGTCGCGCAGACGCGACCACAATCCACCAGATTGCCCCTTACCGAGCGCCTTCTGTGGCCCGGTGTCCTGCGTGGAAGTAATCGTCTGCGGCACCGGCGACGACGGCATCGACGGCGTCGGCATCGGCGACGGCGTCTCGATCGGCTGCGTCGAGTCGAGCTGAATCGCGCCCGACTCGATCGAGATCTCTTCCGGCTCGTTGTCGATCGTGGCGCGCCGGCACGCTTCGATCTCGCCCGCCTCCTTGCCGTAGTCGGCGCGGAACAGGCCGCGCACGAACTCCTGCATCTCGCCCGCCTGAAACTTGTACTGCGACATGAACGAGTTCAGATCGTCGGCGAGCTCTTTGGCGCTCTGATAGCGATCGGGCAGATCGCGCGCCAGCGCCTTCAACACGATGCGATCGAGCGCCTCGGGCACACGCCGATTGAACTTCGACGGCGGCGGCACCTCGGCTTTGCGCACCTTCTCCATGAGCGCGAACTCGGT
>DASXOU010001079.1:0-7602 GCA_036494045.1 Polyangia bacterium
GACTACTACGACCTCGTCACCGACTTCTACGAGTACGGTTGGGGCCAGTCGTTCCACTTCGCGCCGCGCCACAAGGGCGAGTCGTTCGAAGCGTCGATCGTGCGCCACGAGCTCTATCTCGCGCACGTGCTCGGGCTGCGCCCGGGCATGAAGACGCTCGACGTCGGCTGCGGCGTCGGCGGCCCGATGCGCGCCATCGCGCGCTTCTCCGGCGCCACCGTCGTCGGCGCCAACAACAACGACTATCAGATCAAGCGCGGCGCCAAGCACAACCAGGAGGCGCAGCTCGCGCACCTGTGCAGCTTTCTGAAGGCCGACTTCATGAAGCTGCCGGTGCCGGACAAGACGTACGACGCCGTCTACGCCATCGAGGCGACCTGCCACGCGCCGGACAAGGTCAAGCTGTTCACCGAGCTCCATCGCGTGATGAAGGACGGCGCCGAGTTCGCCGGGTACGAGTGGTGCTTGACCAAGAAGTACGACAAGAACAACCCCGAGCACCGCGCCATCAAAAAGGGCATCGAGGAGGGCGACGCGCTGCCCGACATCTGGTACGAGGCCGACGTCGTCGACGCGCTCAAGCAGGCCGGCTTCGAGGTGCTCGACGCGCGCGACTTGGCGCCGACGTCGGATCCGGAGACGCCGTGGGAGCTGGCGCTGTCGCAGCCGTTCTCGCTGTCGCTCGGCACCTTCAAGCGCACGACGGTGGGGCGCGCGGTGACGAAGCGGCTGGTGCGCGTGCTCGAGACGCTGCGGATCGCGCCCAAGGGCTCGACGGCGGTGTCGGACTTCTTGAACGCGGGCGCCACCGCGCTGGTCAAGGGCGGCAAGACCGGCGTGTTCACGCCGATGTTCTTTTTTCACGTGCGGAAACCGCACGCCAACAAAGCGTAAAGAAAGCCGCGCGCCCGGAAGGCGTGATGTAAAAAAGAGGACGTTCGGCCACTGCCCGTCGTACAATGGAGTCGGGCAGACATGGACGCCTCGCTCGAACGTATCACCCTCCTCGCCCGTGAGCTTTCACACTCGCTGCCGCTCGAAGAGCAGCTGCAGCGCACCGTCGACTGCGCGGCCGCGATCATTGGCGCGCCGCGCGGCAGCGTGCGCCTGTTCGACGCCACGCGCGCGCGCCTGATCGCCAAGTGCCGCTTCGGCGAGCCGCTGCATCCGGGCACGGCCGCGGCCGAGTTCCGCGTCGGCGAGGGACTGCTCGGCTGGATCGCCGAGCACAACCAGCCGCTGCGCACCGGCGACGCGCCGACCGACGCGCGCTACGTGTCGAAGGCCGAGGTGCGCGAGCCGTTCCTCTCGTTCATCGGCGTGCCGCTCACCAGCGGCAACGTCTGCTTCGGCGTCATCTCGGCGTCGAGCCCGGCGCCGAACGCGTTCACCGCCGAGCACGAGTCGCTGCTCTCGCTGTTGGCCGGGCTGGTCGCGCCCTACCTGGAGATGGCGCGGCTGTCGCGATTGGCGGCGATCGATCCGCTCACCGGCGTCTTCAACCGCCGCGGCCTCGACCTGGTCTTGCCCGAGCACGACGGGCGGCTGGTCTCGGTCGCCATGTGCGACCTCGATCGCTTCAAGCGCGTCAACGACGAGCACGGCCACGCCGCCGGCGACGAGCTGCTCCGCCGCGTCGCTGCGCTCTTGGCGTCGGTGGTGCGCGCCGCCGACGGGGTCGTGCGTTGGGGCGGCGAGGAGTTCCTCGTCATCCTCGCCGGCGTCGACCGCCCGCTGGCGCAATACATCGTCGAGCGCGCGCGCAAGTCGGTCGAAGACGACGTCATCATCGTCGGCGGCCAGGCGCTGCGCATCACCATCTCCGTCGGCGTCGCCGAGCGTCGCCCCGGCGAGCCGCGCGACGCGCTCATCGCCCGCGCCGACGAGGCGCTCTACGTCGCCAAGAACAGCGGCCGCAACCGCGTCGAGCTGGCCGCGTAGCGTTTGCCATAAGTTGCCACTCGCGCTAAAAGGCCAGTTGCCATGGTGAAGTTCTACGCCATCATCCTGTCGATCCTGCTCTTCGACGGGGCGCTGCTGACGTTCCTCGCGTTTGCGTATCACTCGCGGCGCTTCGAGGGTCATCGCATCAGCATGATGGAGTCGATGAAGACGCCGAGCGCCAAGCGCCTCGGGAACATCGCGCTCATCGCCGTGCTCTCGCTGGTCGCCGTGTTCGGCATGACCGGCGCCATCTATCCCTACGCGTTTCACGACGGGCCGGTGAGCGGCGGGCGCCTCGTCTTCGAGATCCTCGCCATCCTGCTCGTCTATGACTTCGCGTCTTACTGGCTGCATCGCGCGATGCACACGACGAAGGGGATGCGCTGGGTCCACGGCAAGCATCACGAGGTGCGCAACCCGACGGCGATGGAGAGCTTCTACCTGACGCCGGCGGAGCTGTTCGCCGGGCTCGCCCTCTTGCTCGCGTGCACGTGGGCGCTCGGACCGGTGAGCATCTACTCGTTCGCGGTCGTGTTCTTCATCCACACGACCTTGAACATCGCGGTGCACTCGGGCCTGATGTCGAAGCGCCTCGTCCTGTGGCCCGTCGACCACCTGACGCACAAGCACTACAAACATCACGCCGGAAACTACGACAGCAACTTCGCGTCGCTGACGCCGTTCTGGGACATGTTGTTCCGCACCGCAAAATAAGAAGTCAAATGACGAAACACGATCAGATTGTCTGCGTCGATCCGGCGACGCGCGCGCCGCTCGGCTCGGTGCGCGTCGACTCGCCCGCCGAGGTCGACGCCGCGGTCGCGCGCGCCAAGGCCGCGCAGAAGAGCTGGGGCACGACGTCGTTCGCCGAGCGCCGGCGCGTGCTCGGCGCGCTCTTGGCGTACACCGTCGAGCACAAAGAGGAGATCTGCGCGGAGGTGCAGCGCGGCTCGGGCAAGACGCGCGAGAACGCGCTCCTCGGCGAGATCTGGCCCGCCTGCGAGAAGCTGCGCTGGACCATCGGCAACGGCGAGAAGCACCTGCGGCCGGAGAAGGTCTCGTCGGGCCTGCTGGCGCACAAGAAGGCGCGGCTCGAGTATCACCCGCTCGGCGTCGTCGCTGCGATCATCCCGTGGAATTATCCGTTTCAAAATATCATCAACCCGATCATTCCCGCGCTGATGGCGGGCAACGCGATCGTGCTCAAGCCCTCGGAGTGGGTGGCGTGGTCGAGCGCGCGCTTCATCGAGGCGCTGCGCGCGGTCGTCAAGGACGCCGGGCACGATCCGGACCTCATTCAGGCGGTGCAGGGCTTCGGCGAGACCGGCGCGGCGTTGGCGCGCTCGGCCGTCGACATGATCTTGTTCATCGGCTCGGTCGGCAACGGACGGCGCGTGGTGCAGGCGAGCGCCGAGCGGGTGACGCCGGTGGTGATGGAGCTCGGCGGCAAGGACGCCTTCATCGTGTGCGACGACGCCGAGCTCGAGCAGGCGGTGCATGCGGCGATGAGCGGCTGCTTCATCAACTGCGGGCAGAACTGCGTCGCCTCCGAGCGCATCCTCGTGCACGACGCGGTCTACGATCGCTTCGCCGAGCGCGCGCTGGCGCTGACCGCCGCGCTGCGCCAGGGCGCCGGGCGTGACGGCGTCGTCGACGTGGGCGCCATCGCCACGCCGCTGCAGCTCGATGTGATCGAGAAGCTCGTCGCCGGCGCCGTCAGGCAGGGCGCGCGCCTTTTGTGCGGCGGCAAGCGCGTGCACGCCGAGCAGGGGAACTTCTTCGAGCCGACCATCCTGGCCGACGTGACGCCGGAGATGGAGATCGCGCGCGAGGAGCTGTTCGGCCCGGTCATGCTGCTCATGCGCGTGCGTGACGATGACGAGGCGGTGCGCGTGGCCAACGGCGTGGCCTACGGCTTGTCGTCGTCGGTGTTTTCGAAAGATCGCCCGCGGGCGCGCGCGATCGCGAGCAAGCTGGAAGCGGGCATGACCGCGATCAATGAGTTCGGCGGCATCACGTACATGGTGCAAGGGCTCACCTTCGGCGGCGTCAAGGCCTCGGGATACGGCCGCATGAACGGGCGCGAGGGCCTGCGCTCGATGTGCAACATCAAGGCGGTGGTCGACGATCGCTTTCCGGTCGGCTTCGCCAATCGCGTCTTTCCCGTCGCTGCCGCTGACTACGGCCGCTTCGGCGGCGTCATCGATCTGCTCTACGGCAAAGGAGTCGCGCAGAAGTGGCGCGGCCTCACTCGTCTCCTCGCGCGCAAGTGACCAGCGCGTACGACTACGTCGTCATCGGGGGCGGATCGGCCGGATGCATCGTCGCGGCCGAGCTGGCGCGGCGCGCGCGCGTGCTCTTGCTCGAGGGCGGCCCGCCGGCGGAGGAGCATCCCGAGACGCTGATCGCCGCCGGCTACAAAGACGCGTTCATCAACGACGCGGTGATGGGCGAGCGCTTCACGGTGCGGCAAAAAGCCGCAGCCAAGCAGCGCGTGTTCGCCGGCACCGGCACGGTGATGGGCGGCTCCGGATCGGTCAATGGCATGGTCTACACGCGCGGGTCGCGCCTCGACTACGCCGAATGGCCCGAAGGGTGGCGTTGGGACGACGTCCAGGCCGATTTCGTGGCGCTGGAAAGAGTGCTGCGGCCCAATCGCCGGCCGGCGACCGCGTGGACCGAAGCCTGTATCTCGGCGGCAACCGCCAACGGATTCTCGCGCAAAGAGGATCTCAACGACGGCGATCTGTCGAACGTGATCGGCTACGAGTGGATGTCATACGAGAACGAGGATCGGCGCAGCTCGTACGTCTCGTTCATCAAGGACGCCGGCGCGCAGCCGAACCTCGACATCGTGACCGGCGCGCGCGCGCAGCGCCTCGTCTTCGACGGCGACAAGCGCGTGGTCGGCGTCGAGTACCTGCACGAGGGCGCGCGCGCCAAAGTCGACGTTTCGCGCGAGGTCATCCTCAGCGCAGGCGCGCTCGAGACGCCCAAGCTGCTGCTGCTCTCGGGCGTCGGTCCGGCCGAGCATCTGCGCGCGCTCGGCATCGATGTCGTCGCCGATCGACCGGCGATCGGCACCGGCCTGCACGATCATCCGAACGTGCCCGTCTTCTTCCGCGCCGATCGCGAGATCGACTGCCGCTTTCCCCAGCTCTACAGCTTCTATCGAACCAATCCGGAGACGGCGCTGCCCAAGGATCAGAGCGACACCTGCTACGTCTATTGGCCGGCGCCGTCGGCGATGAAGCAGATGGTGCAGCGAATGCTGCCGCCGATGGTGGTGCCCGAGCCGTTCTACGGGCCGCGCTCGCGCGCGTTCGTGCGCTCGCTGGTGGCGCTCGCGTTCGAGATCCCCGCGGTGCAGCGCTTCACCGATCGGCTGTTCGGCATCATCCTCATCCTCGGCAAGCCCAAGAGCCGCGGCACGCTGCGCCTGGCGTCGGCGGACGCGAGCCGGCCGGCGCTGATCGATCCCGCGTACTACGCCGACGCCGAGGATCTCGACACCATGGTGCGCGGCGTGCGCATGGCGCGGAACATCGGCGGCTCCGGCGCGCTCGAGGATTGGGGCGCGCGCGAGCTGCGGCCCGGCAAGCGTACGCGCTCGGATCAGGCGATCGCGCGCTACGTGCGCAAGAACACGATCACGACGTACCACTTCGCCGGCACCTGCGCGATGGGCGCGCGCGACGCCGACGCCGTCGACACCGAGCTGCGCGTGCGCGGCGTGCGTGGCGTGCGCGTCGCCGACGCCTCGGCGATCCCGGTGACGCCGGTGTCGGCGCTCAATGCGCCGACCATGCTCATCGGCTATCGCTGCGCCCAAATCATCGCCGCGGGTTGAAGTGCGCCGCTTCTACAAGCGCGAGTGGCTCGAGTCGCGCGGCGACCAGCACGACGCCTGGGGAACGTCGGTGTGGTACTTCGAAATCGGCGACGATCGCCGTCCAACACGACAGCTCGAGGTTTACCAGTCCGGTGTCATGCTCGCCTACGACACAACCCATCGCGACGACGAGTTCGGCGCGCTCGGCGATCAAGCGGCCCTGAACGGTCCCGAGTGGGATGAGCGCGAGATCTCAGCGGACGAATTCGAGTCGGCGTGGCGCGCAGCTCAACCCAGGCTCAGGAATCGTTAGCCCTCAGGAGTTGGGGTTTGCCGTTCGTTCGCGCCGCGACCGGCCACCGCGCGCTCGCCCGCTCGATCGCCGCGCGACAGCTAGCGCGCGTGCCGCGGCAAGTCGCTGGCGTACGAGATCGGGCGGCGCACGGTCGGATCGTCGTCGTCCCAGATCGTCGCCGGCGGCGCGCCGTGCTCGAGCGGACCGCCGCAGGCGGCGCAGCACATCGTCGACGACGGCGAGACGTCGACGAGGATGCGGCAGCTCTGACAGCGCAGGACCGACAAGCGGCCGCTATCGTAGCATCGTCTGCCGGGGGCGCACGAGATCGCGATCGATTTCGCGCAGATTTCGCGCGCCCGCCAGCGCCATGGCGCGCGAGAGCTCGCCGCGCACCAGCTCGAGCACCGCGCGCACGCCCGCTTGGCCGTCGACGGCTAGGCCACACATGATCGGGCGCCCGAGCAGCACCGCGCGCGCGCCGAGCGCCAGCGCCTTGAGCACGTCGGCGCCCCAGCGCACGCCGCCGTCGACGTAGACCTCGGCGCGCGCGCCGACGGCGGCGGCAACCTCGGGCAGCGCGTCGATCGTCGCCGGCACGCCGTCGAGCTGGCGCCCGCCATGGTTGGACACGATCACTGCCGCGCAGCCGGCGTCGACGGCACGCGCTGCGTCGTCGCCACGCAGGACGCCCTTGATGACGAGCGGCAGCTTGGTGGCCGCGCGCAGCCGCTCGAGATCGCGCCAGGAGAACGACGCCGAGTGGCGCTCGGCGAAATATTTCGCCAGCGCCGAGGCGCGATCGGCCGTCGCCGGCAGGTGCGCCGCCAGGTTCGGCATCTCCAGCTCCGGCGGCAGTTGAAAGCCGTGTCGCTCGTCGCCGAGCCGCCGCCCGAGCACGGCGGTATCGGCGGTCACGACGAGCGCGCGATACCCCGCCGCCGCCGCGCGCTCGACGATCGCCGCCGTCAGCCCGGCGTCTCGATGCACGTAGAGCTGGAACCACTTTGGCGCCGGCGCCGCCGCCGCGATCTCCTCGAGCGACGTCGTCGCCAGCGTCGACGCGCAATAGACGACCCCTGCCGCCGCTGCGCCGCGCGCCGTCGCCGGCTCGCCGTCGGGATGGGCCAGCTTGTGATACGCGGTCGGCGCGATCATCACCGGCATCGCCGTCGGCGCGCCCAGCACCGTCGTCGACAGATCGCGCTCCGACACGTCGACGAGCACCCGCGGCCAGATCTGCCAGCGCCGATACGCGCGCACGTTCTCGCGCAGCGTCTCCCCAGCGTCGGCGCCGCTGCGAAAATAGCGCCACGCCATCGGCGACAGCCTGGCGCGCGCCGCCCGCCGCCAATCACCGAGCGTCAGCAGCTTGTCGCCGTCGGCCACTAATACACGAACGGGATCATGCGGAAGCGCGCGCGCCGGCAATACTCGTCCCACAGTGCGCCGTACTTGGCGCGGCAGCGCTGATCGTCGCGCCACGCGCGATGCGTAAACAGGCACACCAGCCACAAAGGCAGCACGTAGG
>DASXOU010001080.1:0-3013 GCA_036494045.1 Polyangia bacterium
CTCGCCGTCCCGAGCGGCGCCGGCGCGTCGCTCCTGTTGCGTTGGTGACGAGCGCCGCCCGTCGCTGGATCGCGGACTGCATCTTCTCCAGTGAAAGGAGGATGCATGCGTAAGCTCATGCTCGCGTTGGCTACCTGCGGAACGCTCAGCCTCACCGCGTTCGGCTGCTCGCACACCATGGAAGAGGCCAAGGCCGACTATCACCAGGACAAGGCGGACCGCGCCGCCGAGCACGGCCGTTACTACAAGGCCGCGCGTGAAGAGCACGCCGCGCAGCGCGACCAGGTGAAGGCGGACGAAGCGCCGCTGCCGTAGCGCTCAGTCGCCGCCCATCGGGCACAGGTCGTCGGGCAGGCAAGCGTTCATCTTGCTGTTCGCGCAACACTTGTAATCGTTGCGGCACGGATCGGGCGGGCACGACGACAGGCAATATTTCCCGAAGCTGAAGCTGCCGCAGAAGCTGTTGGCGGGGCACGCCGACATGCTGCACTCGTGCGTGCAGTAGCCGCCCGGGATGTCGATTTTCTGGAGCCCGACCAAGAACGTCTGCGCGCAGATGAGCCCGGGGTCGCAATCGCTGTCGGCTTTGCACGCGGTGCCGATGCGCTGTTGCGCCATGTCGGGCGTCATCGCCGGCGGCGCCGGCGGCGTCGGATTCGTCGGTGTCGGCGGCGCGGGCGCGCCGGCGTCGGGGCCGTTGGGGGCCGATTGCGGCGGCGACGCCGGCGTCGACGGTGGGCTTCCGCCCGACGGATCGACGTTGGTCCCGCCGACGTCGAACGAGCAGCCCGTCACCAAGGCCGCGAGCAGACACCACCGCATGCGCGCTTGCAGTGCAAGCGCGGGACCGAGAAAAATCGTAAGCGTTATCGCGGACGCGGACGGCAAAGGGCGGGGCATCCACACCCACCTACCGACGACGAGGTTACATATTCTTGATGACGAGGTCGCCGAACTCCGAGCACTTGACCTCGCGCGCGCCGTCCATGAGCCGCGCGAAGTCGTAGGTCACGGTCTTGTTGGCGATCGACGTCTCGAGGCCCTTGAGGATGAGCGTGGCCGCTTCGTTCCAACCGAGGTGCTCGAGCATCATCACGCCCGAGAGCACGACCGAGCCCGGGTTGACCTTGTCCTGATCGGCGTACTTCGGCGCGGTGCCGTGCGTGGCCTCGAACACCGCGTGGCCGGTCTTATAGTTGATGTTGCCGCCGGGCGCGATGCCGATGCCGCCGACCTGCGCCGCCAGCGCGTCGGACAAGTAGTCGCCGTTCAGGTTCGGCGTGGCGATGACGTCGAAGTCTTCGGGGCGCGTCAGCACCTGCTGCAGCGTGATGTCGGCGATCGCATCCTTGACGACGATGCCGCCATGTCGATCGTCCAATTTGCACCACGGGCCACCGTCGAGCTCGACGGCGCCGAAGTCGCGCTTGGCCAGCGCGTAGCCCCAATCGCGGAACGCGCCCTCGGTGAACTTCATGATGTTGCCCTTGTGCACGAGCGTGACCGACTTGCGCTGGTGATGGATCGCGTACTCGATCGCGGCGCGAATCAGCCGCTCCGATCCTTCGCGCGAGATCGGCTTGATGCCGATACCCGACGTCGCCGGGAAACGGATCTTCTTGACGCCCATCTGCGTCTGCAGAAACTCGATCACCTTCTTGGCTTCCGCGCTCTCGGCGGCCCACTCGACGCCGGCGTAGATGTCCTCTGTGTTCTCGCGGAAGATCACCATGTCGACCTTCTCGGGACGCTTGACCGGCGACGGCACGCCGTTGAAATAGCGCACCGGCCTGAGGCAAACGTAGAGGTCGAGCATCTGGCGCAGGGCGACGTTGAGCGAGCGGATGCCGCCGCCGACCGGCGTGGTCAGCGGGCCCTTGATGCCGACCTTGTACTGGCGAAAGGCTTCGACGGTCTCGTCGGGGAGCCAGTTGTTGGTCGACTTGAACGCCTTCTCGCCGGCGAGCACTTCCTTCCACTGGATCTTGCGCTCGCCCTTGTAGGCTTTCTCGACGGCGGCGTCGAACACGCGCACGCTGGCGCGCCAGATGTCGCGGCCGGTGCCGTCACCTTCGATGAACGGGATGGTCGGGCGGGCGGGGGTCTTGACGGTGCCGTCGGCGGCGACCTCGATCGTATCCATTCGTGCGACTCCTTGGTTTTACGCGGAGTCGCATCTTACGGCGCAACCGCCGATTTGCAACGGTCAGTGCGAAGTGTTGACGATGAGCGTGATGGTGGGCGTGGTGCCGTCGCTGGTGACGACGATGTCGGGCAACCCGTCGCCGGTGAAGTCGCCGACGACGAGGCCGTCGGCGTCGGGCAACCCCGTCAGCGGCACCGGCGTGGCGAAGCTGCCGTCGCCGGCGCCGAGAAATACGTCGATCTGGCTCGTGATCTGATCGGTGGTGACGAGGTCGAGGTGGCCGTCGTTGTCGAAGTCGGCGACGGCGATGTGCTCGGGCGTCGGATGCGTCGAGAAGCCGGGCGGGTTGTTGCTGAAGCTTCCGGGGCTGACGGCGCTGTTGAGATCGACGAGCGCCTCGTCGTCGGACTGATCGGCGGCGACGATGTCGAGGTGGCCGTCGTGGTTGACGTCGGCGAGCGCGCCGGCGGCGGTCGAGCCGCTGGTCGGATAGGCCAGTGCGCCGGCGAGGCCGGTGCCCGATGCCTGCAGCAGCACCTGGAACGAGTGTGGAGTGCCGTAGTCGAAGACGACGAGGTCGTCGAGCATGTCGCCGTTGACGTCGCCGGCGGCGAGCCCGACCGGATTGACGCCGGCGGAGATCTGCGTCGCCGAGCTGGCGAAGGTGCCGTTGCCGTTGCCGAGCGTGATCCAGACCTTGCTGTTCTGGAACTCGCTGACGGCGAGGTCGAGCTTGCCGTCGTGGTTGAAGTCGCCGGCGGCGATGCCTTCGAAGGAGGCCGCCGTCGTGGTCGAGGTCAGCGCCGCGATCTTGGTCCCGGTGAAGGCGCGCGTCGCGGAGCCGGGGAAGAGGACGACGGTGTTCGA
>DASXOU010001081.1:0-2913 GCA_036494045.1 Polyangia bacterium
CGTGCGCTCGGGCGTCATCTTGTGCGGCATCCGCTCGATCGATCCGGCGATGTCGCTGCGCATGGCCGAGCTGTGCGTGGCGTTCAAGAACCGAGGCGTGGTCGCGTTCGATCTCGCCGGCGCCGAGTACAACTATCCGGCCAAGGATCACAAGCAGGCGTTCCAGCTCATCCTCGACAACAACGTCAACTGCACGGCGCACGCCGGCGAGGCCTACGGGCCGGAGTCGATTGCGCAGGCGATCCACTATTGCGGCGCGCATCGCATCGGCCACGGCACGCGCCTGCGCGAGAACGGCGATCTGCTGAACTACTGCAACGACCACCGCATCCCGCTCGAGATCTGCTTGTCGTCGAACATCCAGACGCGCGCGGCGCCCGATTTGGCGTCGCATCCGCTGCCGTTCTTCTATACGTACGGGCTGCGCGTCACCATCAACACCGACAATCGGCTCATGACCGATACCACGGTGTCGAAGGAGCTCCTGCTCACGCATCAGCAGTACGGCTTCGGGCTCGACGACATCAAGGAGCTGATCATCAGCGGCTTCAAGTCGGCGTTCCTGCCCTATCGCGAGAAATCGGACCTGCTCAAGAAGGTCACGGCCGAGCTCGCGCAGATCCGCGAGCCGACCGAGCCGGCGGACAAGAAGGTCGCGCCGCAGCCGGTCACCGCCGCCGCCAAGCCGCTCTCCTGAGCGGGCTTCGCCCCGCGACAATCTGCCACGCCATGTAGATTCGATTTTTTCTGCACGTTCGATTACAATCAGCGCGTCGTGTCGCCCCACACTCCGTTTTCCCAGGTGATCGAGCAGCACCTTCCGACCGTTTGGAACTTTTGTTCCCGCATGACCCTGTCGTCCAACGATGCCCGCGACGCCACGTTCGAGAGCTTCGAGCGCGCCGCGGCCAGCCCGCATCCGCCCTCGGATCCCAAGGACCTCGAGCTGTGGCTCCTCAAGATCGCGGCGCACGTCGTCGAGAAGCGCGTGCCGCCGACGCCGGAAGTGGACTTCGATCTCCTCGACGAGACGCTGCGCTCGGAGGCGACGCGCACGCACGAGGTCTCGTCGCTGACCACGCCGGAGCGCGAGTTCCTGTTGTGGGAGCTCAAGCAGGGCTGCATGACCGCGGTCATCAACTGCTTGTCGCCGGGCGAGCGGGTCGCGTTCGTGATGTCGTCGGTGATGTCGAAGTCGGACGAGGAAGCGGCCAAGGCGCTCGGCATCAAGGTGTCGGCGTTCAAGGTGCGGCTGTCCCGCGCGCGAAAGAAAATCGGCGACTACCTGGCGCCGCGCTGCGAGCACATCGATCCGCGCAATCCGTGCCACTGCCCGTCGCGCATCGGGATCGCGCTGTCCAAGGGGTTCATCGCGCCGCCGCAGACGTCGGTGGTGCACCTGCGCACGCCGCAACGGCCGTTCGACCAGGAGATCAAGTCGCGCGACGCGACCAAGATCTTCCAGACGCTGCCGCCGGCGGAGGTGCCGGCGGAGCTGGTCGAGAAGCTCCGAGAGGCGGTATCGTCCGGGGCGTGGAGCCCGCGAGCCGCCGCGACGCGCAAGTAGCACGCGCCGCGCTCGCGTGTGCGGTCGTCGTCGCGCTGACGGCGACGGCGCGCGCGCAAGTGTCGCGCGAGTCGGTGGCGCCGGTGCACGAGATCTACGCCTCGTGCGCGGGCGACGGAATGCCGCCGCCGCCGGCCACGGAGCACGCGCGGCTCAAGCTGCCGTGGAGCGTGCAGGTGTCGGCGCTGGCGCAGGCGTGGGGCGCGGCCTATGCCGGGGGCGACGCGCGCCAGACCGATCTCGACGCCGTCGACGGCGCCGGTTTGTATCTCGGCGCGGCGCGCCTGGGCGCCTGCGGGTTGTTGCTGACGTCGAAGGGGCCGATCTCGTGGAACGTGGTCTACGAGCCCTATTCGCTCGACGAGAGCGCGCACGCCGATGCGCGCGCGTGGGGGCGCATCGCGGCGGCGGAGATCGGCTTTGCGCCGTGGCGCTGGCTGACGCTGTCGCTGGGGATTCGCAAGGTCGCGTGGGGCTACGGGCACGACGAGCCGTTGCAACTGCGCACGCTGCCCGTGGTCGCCTACGTCGATCAGTCGGTGGCGCCCGATCGCCGCGCCGGCATCACGCTCGACGACGACTTCGGCGCCGCGCACGTCGTCATCGGCGTGTACGAAGGCGCGCGCGACCTGACAGTGACCGCCGACGGCGGCATGTTGATCGCGGCGCGCCTCGTCGCCGAGCCGATCGGGCCCGTCGGCAACACGGTGTCGACGCGCGGCGATCCGGCGCTGTGGCGCTCGCGGCCGCGCTTCGCCGTCAACGCGTCGATCCTCTACACGTACACGGGCGGCAACAGCAACTACGCGCTGGCCGCCGACGCGGCGGCGCATTGGGGGCCGGTCGGGCTCGTCGGTGAGTACGTGTTCGCGTCGGGGACGGCGGTCGAGGCGCCGACGCGGCTGTTTCCGCCGCCGGGCCCAGGCGCCATCCGCCAGGGCCTGTGGGGGGAAGTGGCGGTGATGCTGTGGCGGCCGTGGATCGAGGCGAGCGCGCGCTACGACTGGCTCGACAATCCGCTGCAAGCGGGCCAGCGCTTCCACGCGATGACGCTCGGCGTGACCGGCTATGTCGGCAAGATGCTCATGCTGCAGGCGATGTACACGCGCAACTTCCACTATGGCCCGACGGCCGAGGGCGTCCCCGGAATCTCCGACGACGTGTTCCTGATCGTGGGACAGCTCGCGCTCGAGCGAACGTTCTGACGGTTACGCGCCCGGCGTCGGCGCGGCGATCTCGGCAGTGGCGGCGGCGGGCGGCGCCGCCGGTCGCATGCGCCGGCGCACCAGCGGGAAGCCGACGGCGAACAGGAGGATGGTGGTGAACACGGTGGCGAACACCATCAC
>DASXOU010001082.1:0-4496 GCA_036494045.1 Polyangia bacterium
GTGGCGTGGAGATTGCGGGGTTGATCCTGAACTGTGCTTGACGCCGATCGGTGGCGAGGAAATTCCACGCTGCCATTGCAACGACGGGGCGGGGTCCTGCGCAAGGGCTGTGCTCGAGTCGTGCGGGCGGTGACAGTGAAGGCACGCTCCCGTGCGGCGGTGGCCTGATCGCCAGGCCGGCGGTTCTCGACGGTGAGTGCCCTACCCCACCGGTCGTGTGTCTTACGCACCGCTTCTTCGTTGCTCCGTTCTGAAATCCGAAATCTGAAATCCGCAAAACATTAATGGCGAGGGCTTTGTAAAGCCTGGGGGCGTTTTTGTGGGTAACTCGAGTGGGTGTCCGAAGCGCCGTGGGTCGAGTTATCCACAAAAAGCGGCCGGAGGCCGTCCCCCAGGCTGTTTGGAATGAAGCGTGGCGTGGAGATTGCGGGGTTGATCCTGAACTGTGCTTGACGCCGATCGGTGGCGAGGAAATTCCACGCTGCCATTGCAACGACGGGGCGGGGTCCTGCGCAAGGGCTGTGCTCGAGCCGTGCGGGCGGTGACAGTGAAGGCACGCTCCCGTGCGGCGGTTATACAGTTGCCCAATCAAGATGAAGCAGGCTGGCTTTCGGTTTCGGACTTGGGGTGGCGCGCGGAAGGGCGCGGGGCGCAAGCCGGGTGGTGAGCGCGCGGGGGTGCGGCATCAGGCGCGGCCGGAGTTGAAGGCGCGGTTTCCGGTGCATGTGACCTGGCGGATGCGTAAAGGGGTTTGGCAGCTACGGACGCGCAGATGCTTTGGGGCGTTGGCGCGGGCGTTTTGGGGCGGGAGCAATCGGTTTGGGTTTCGGCTCGTGCATTATTCGGTGCAGGGGAATCATGTGCACTTGCTCGTCGAGGCGGAGGATGCGCGGTCGTTGTCGCGCGGGATGAATGGGCTCGGTGTGCGCGTCGCCAAGGGGCTCAATCGCGTGATGGGGCGGCACGGCAAGGTGCTCGAAGATCGCTATCACGGGCATATTCTGAAGACGCCGACGGAAGTGCGGAGCGCGCGCAATTACCTTTTGCAGAGCGCCGCGCGGCATATCGGGCTGCGCGCGGCTGATCCGTACGCGTCGCGCGTGGCGGTGGCGGAGCCGGAGACGTTCTTGTTGCGGAGGCGGTGTTAGCTGCCGTTGAGGGCGGCTTGCTTCTTCTTCTCGCAGTCGTCGGCGCCCTTCTTGGCGAGGGTCTTCCACTTCGGGAGAAAGTGCTGATCCTCGGGCCGCGGCTGCGCGTCGAGCACGACCTGATATTGCTTCTTCGCTTCGTCGTATTTCTCGGCGGCGCATAGCGCATCGCCCAGGAACAAATTGTTCTGCGGCCAATCGGGCGCGCACTTGAGCGCTTGCCCGATCTGCTCGACGGCCTTGTCGGGATCGCCGATCGACGCCGGCCACGGCGGCGCCTTGGCGTAGAGCTCGCCGAGGTTGCGCGGCGGGCCACCGTGATCGAAGCAGGCGTCGATGCTCATCGCCTTTTTCCAGGCGTCGCGCACCGACGGCACCATGAACTTTGCGCCCACGAGCTTCGCCGACGCCGACAGGCCCAGGTTGTTGCCGCTGTAGTAATGGCCCTCGACGCGCTTGGGATCGAGCTCGATCGCCGCCTTCGCGTATTCGATGCCGCGTCCGGAGAAGTGTTGCCGCTTGGTCTTGTCGTCGTAGAGCTCGTCACCGAGCCATGCGGTCACGCGCGCGGCCTTCCACTGCGCCTCGAAGCTCTTGGGATCGACCTTGGTCGCCTTGTCGAGCGCGAGCAGCGCGTTTTCCATCTCCGCCGACGAGGGATCCGGCTTGGCGTAGATATCGTCGGCGTACTTGATGAGGTCCGGAACCTTCTCGGGCAGCTTCTCGGTCGTGATCGTCGCGCCACTCTTGATCGGCGGCACCGGACATCCTGCGAGCAAGAGCACCGTCAGCGCGAGCCCCCCCAGGCGCGCTATCACTTTTCGGCGCTCGACTTCGACGTTCCGATCTTGTCGTACTTCTTCTCGGCGGCGGCGAAGGCGTTCTTGTCGACGGGTGCGAAGGTGTCGATGAACATCGACTCGCACACCGGCTTGCCCTTGGCGTCGGCGCACAGCTTCGGCAGCGCCTTTTCGAACGCCGCGCGATCGGCGGGCGTCGAGTTCTTGGTGAAGGCCACGACCGGCGTCGGCGGCAGGGCCGCGGACGTCCAGATCACCTTCAGGTCCGGCGCGATCTCCTTCATCGCCGCGAGCTGCTCGTCGTCGATGAGCGCGGCGTCGGCGCGGCCGGCTTCGACATCCTTGAGCGGCTTGGACGGCGCCGACGCCTTGACCATCACGAAGTCCTTCTCGACATCGGTCTTGCCGTCGAAGCCGACCTTGGAGACGTACTTCGGCGACGCGAAGTGGTTCGACGACACCTTCTTGCCCTTGAGGTCCGCGAGCGACTTCAGCGCCGCGTCCTTGACGACGAGCGAGTAGTGGCCCTTGTTGAACGTCTTGCCCTTGACCTCGGCGATGGGCTCGAGCGCCTCTTTCTTGCGCAGCTCGAAGAAGACCTCGGGATCGAGGATCGCGAAGCCGGGCTTGTGCTCGGCGATCGCCGCCTCGGCCGCCTTCATGTCGTCGACCCACTGCCCTTTCGCCGAATTCGCGGGCCAGCCCGCCATCGACTCGGCGATGCGCAAGAACTGATCGATGTAGGGCTGCGCGTTCTGCGCATTGGCGCCGGCGCCCGCGTGCTCGGCGATGAAGTCTCGCCCGCCCGCGAAGCTGGTGCCGCTAAGTCCCAAGATTGCGATCGCAACGACTCGTTTCATGCACACTCTCCGACGAGAATCGCGCGAGTTTTATTCCCCGAGCGCCCCCGCGTCAATACGTGAACCGCACTTTCATGAAGATCTCGCTCGCCCCCGCCGCCGGATCGCCGAATTTCGTATCGCGATCGCCGAGAAACAAGAAGGCGCCGACCGACAGCTCGGTCGCGTCCCACACCGCCCATGCAATCTGGGGAAATAGTACGGCGGTGACCTTCGGATCATCATCGCCGACTTGCGGCAACTTGAAGGCGCCGAAGACTCGAATCAGCAACTGGTCGGAGAACAATTTTAGGTCGCTGCCGACGACGAGGTAGTGGCCGATGCGCGCTTCGCAGCGATAGTCGTTGAAGGTGACCGAGTCGCGCGCGTAACACTGCTTGCCGGCGCCGAACTCGTCGATGAAGCCGTAGACGTACTGCAGGTTCGAATAGAGATACTTGTTCCACGTGTAGTCGATGCCGGCGGTGAGCTTCAGAAAAGGCGTCGACGGAATCACCGTGCCGCGCTGATATTCGGGCGCGGTGATGTGCGTGATGAACGTCGGGTTGCCGTCGGCGTCCTTCATGCCGGTCGGTTGAAAGGTGATCGGATCGTGGCCGCCGAAGGCGTCGTTGTAGACGCCGTAGGTGATCTTCTGCGGGATGGTCACCGCCGCTTCGACCCAGTAGCCGAGGCCCTTGAGCTTCTCGATCGATCCGGCGATGTCGGCGCCGATGACGTCTTCGCGCGGCCACATCACGATCGCCTGCACGACGCCGTTGGGCTGCTGCACCGCCCACGCCGGCGTCGGGATGCCCCAGCGGCCGTGATAGTACGACAGCGACATGTCGATCCCGCCGAAGCGGCCGGCGACGCGCACGCCGACCTGCGAGTTCTGGATCGACGGATCGGGCTGCATGGTGGCGACGTTGATCGTCGTCGGCGGCATGGCGAGGGCGAAGGTGCCGAGCTGGTTGCGGATGTATTCCTCTTGCACCGGCGCGGGCGTGTTCGGCGTCGTCACCGCCAGCGGCGCGGTGCGCGGCAGCTGCGCCGGACGGAAGATCGGAACCCACACGGCGGTGACGATGAGATCGCCCCACGGATTCCAGTCGGCGCGGATCATGTTGTTGGCGATCGCTTTGCCGAAGAGCAGCGCGTCCGACAGATCGAGCGTATTGACGTTGTTGGTCGGGTTGAACTTGTCGCCCGTGCCCCAGACGACGACCTGGCGGCCGATGCGCAGATCGAGGTGCGGCAGCACTTTATAGATGTCGACGTAGGCGGCGTTGGCCTCGAGGCGATAGGGATCGACGTCTTCGTGCAGCGTCGCCGAGTTGATGTCGTTGACGTCGGAGTAGCCGTACCAATAGAAGTCGACGTCGGCGACGGCCTTGACGCGATCCGAGATCGACAACGTCAGCTGCGCCTTGATCAGGTTCTCGTTGCGCGAAAACCCGTACTTCAAGAGGCGCTGCTGCGACGGATAGGGCACCGTCGCCGTCGGTGATTGCGGCGGCACCTCCTCGCCGCCGAGGCGGAAGCGGATGTCGCTCGCGATCTGTCCGCCGAACTTCACGTCGACGTCGGCGCGTGCCCCTGCGCCCCACCCGACCATCCCCGCGACTGCTACTACGACGAGCCCCCGCTTCGCCGTCATTGAGCTCCTAATGTCCGCGGATGAGTGTGCGCTGCGTGAAGAAGTCGTC
>DASXOU010001083.1:0-5694 GCA_036494045.1 Polyangia bacterium
CGCCGACACCGCCACGTTCACTCGCGCGGTGTGCAAGCGGATCGAATCTTCCGTCTGACGGAACTCGGCTATCCCAAATGGGGCCCGGCGCCTGCTCGCCGCCGGCCGCGCCGCTGGCACCGGGAATGCTCCATCAGGATGCGTGCGCACCACCGATCGCATCCCTGGGTTCGCCATCTGTGCCCGCTGCGGTGTCCGCCGGCAGCTCGCATCCTGCCGCAGCTGCGGCCTGCTCGTCTGCGGCGACTGTCGCGGGCAGCGCGAGTGCGCGGTCTGCTACGGCGAGCGCCTGACTTCGACGCGGCGCGCGCAGCGACACGCGCGGCTGCGCGAGCTCGGGCGGCGCGTGGCCGTCGTCGGCCTCGTGGCCGCCTCGGGCGCGACCGGGCTGGGCGCCGCGTTCTTGCCCGACGGGCCGCTCTACACCAGCGAGCCGACGCCGGTCGAGCTGCGCATGGTGGCGCCCGCGCAGCCGGTGACGCTCGAAACCGGCCAGCAGCGCTGGAGCCAGCCGCTCGCCTTCCACTGCTTCGCCGCGGCGCAGGGCGTCACCTGCTGCGTGATCTCCCCGCGGCAATAGCCGCCGCGCGCGCCGCTAGCGCGCTTCGAGGCGGCGCACTTGCGCGCGCTTTTGCCGGCGCAGCTCGCGCCGACGATCGCGCGCGCGCCACGGCTCGTTGCCCGGCGGCGCCGTGATGCCCGGCGTGCAGCGCACCGTCAGCCGCGGCAGCTCGGGCAGCTCGGCGAGCCGCTCCGGATACACCAGGCCCGGCTCGGCGAGATCGTCGATGCACGCCGCGCGCACGAACGCGTCCTCGGCCGCCATCGAGAAATCGCCGGCGTCGAAATAGTCGTAGCCGAGGTTGACGAGCTCGGTGACGCGCTCCTCGGAGTGTGCGTAGAAGTCCCAGAAGGCAAAGACGTCGTTCTCGAAGTAGCGCGGCCGCAGCGCCGGATCGCGCTGCTTGATGTCCGAGTTGCGCTTGGCGATCGGCAGCGACACGAGCAGGCCAAAGTGGCGGAAGCTGCGCACCCAGCCGGCCCAGGTCTCGCCGTCGGGCGCGTCGCCGTAGGCGCCGCGATAGGCGTCGCGCATGAAGCTCACGATCGGCGCTTCCACGCGCGCGCGCACCAACGACCCGCTCTTGACGATCTGCGTGTAGTCGCGGAACTCGCGCGTGCCGATCGGATCGTGCCCGCAGCGATCGAGGTGGAAGAAGAGCGCGTGATACTTCTCGGTCAGCCGGTGATGCACCGACTCGTGGCCGCCGTGCTGCGCGGTGTCGCGGCGCGCGCAATAGTTGACCAGCGGATGCAGCGTCAGATCGAGCGCCGCGTGCGAGAGCAGGCCGCCGACCAGCGCCAGCCCCTCCTGCCGCTCCAGCGACGGCGTCGTGGCCGCGGCGCGGATGAACGAGGCGACGAAGCGATCGGGCCGCACCGAGTGCATGCGATAGGCCCACGGCTCGTCGAGCGCCGGCGAGCGCAGGCCGTAGCGCACGGCCTCGGCGAGCATGTTCCCGTAGTAGGGCAGGTCGTGAAAGATCGAGCCGAGCCGCGTGTAGACCGGCTCGGCCGCGCACGCGCGGCGCATCGCGGGATGGATCCCGGGCTGGTCCTTGACCAGCATGCCGAACGTGAGATGGAGCTGCGGCGCAGGCATGACCGCACTAGGTAACACGAAACCCGGAATTATGCGTGGATCTGCGGCTCCGGCGCGCCGAACGGCGGCGGCTCGATCGGAATCGCGATCTCGTCTTCGAGCGCCGCGGCGATCGTCTCCGACACCTTCTTGACGAGCACGATCTCCATCGACTTCTTCACCTCGTCGGGGAGCTCGACCAGATCCTTGGCGTTGCGCTCGGGCAAAATCGCGCGCTTGATGCCCGCGCGATGCGCCGCGAGCAGCTTCTCCTTGATGCCACCGACGGGCAGCACGGTGCCGCGCAGGGTGATTTCCCCGGTCATGGCCACGTCGCCGCGCACGCGCCGCCCGGTCAGGAGCGACACCATCGCCGACAAGATCGCGTTGCCCGCCGACGGACCGTCCTTCGGCACCGCGCCCGCGGGCACGTGCAGGTGCAGGTCGCTCTTCTCGAGGAAGTCGACGGCGATGCCGAGGTCGGCCGCGTGCGCGCGCACGTACGACAGCGCCGCCTGCGCCGACTCCTTCATGACCGGGCCGAGCTGGCCGGTGAGCACCAGCTGCCCCTTGCCGGGCATGCGCGTCACTTCGATGAACAGGATGTCGCCGCCCGTCGGCGTCCAGGCCAGGCCCGTGGCCACGCCCGGCTGCTCGACGCGCTCGGCGACCTCCGAGAAGATCTTGGCCGGCCCGAGAAACTCGGCGATGTCGCCGGCGTTGATCACCGGCGAGAAGGTCTCGGCCGACGCCACCTTCACGGCGATGCCGCGCACCACGTTGGCGATCTCGCGCTCGAGGTTGCGCACGCCCGCTTCGCGCGTGTAGTGCTCGATGATCTCGTCGAGCGCCGGGTCGGCGAGCTGCACGTGATCGGCGGTGAGCCCATGCTCGCCGAGCTGCTTCGGCACCAGGTACTTGGTCGCGATGGCGTGCTTCTCCTGCATCGTGTAGCCGGGCAGCTCGAGGATCTCCATGCGATCGCGCAGCGCCGGCGGAATCGGCGACAGGTCGTTGGCGGTGCAGATGAAGATGACCTCGGACAGATCGTACGACACCTCGAGGTAGTGATCGGAAAACGAGTTGTTCTGCTCGGGATCGAGCACCTCGAGCATCGCCGCCGACGGGTCGCCGCGGAAATCGGCGCCCAGCTTGTCGACCTCGTCGAGGAGGAAGATCGGGTTGTGCGTGCCCGCGCGCTTCATCCCTTGCACGATGCGGCCCGGCAGCGCGCCGATGTACGTGCGCCTGTGGCCGCGGATCTCCGCCTCGTCGCGCACGCCGCCGAGCGACACGCGCACGAACTCGCGCCCGAGCGCGCGCGCGATCGATTTGCCGAGCGACGTCTTGCCGACGCCGGGCGGCCCGGCCAGGCACAGGATCGGCCCCTTCTTGTGCGGCGCCAGCTTGCGCACCGCCAGATACTCGAGGATGCGCTTTTTGACTTTCTGCAGGTCATAGTGATCGGCGTCGAGGATGGCGCGCGCCTCGGCGAGGTCGAGCCGATCCTCGGTGCGCTTGGACCACGGCAGCTCGACGAGCCACTCGAGATACGTGCGCGTGACCGTGTACTCGGCCGACGCCGCCGGCATGCCCTTGAGCCTTTCGAGCTGCTTGCGCGCGACCTTCTCGGCCTCTTCGGTCATGCCCGCGGCTTTGATCTTCTCGTCGAACTCGGAGACGTCTTCGCCGTCGTCGAACTCGCCGAGCTCTTCCTGGATCGCCTTGAGCTTCTGCCGCAGCACCGCTTCGCGCTGGTGGCGCGAGAACTCTTCGCGCACCTGCGTGTCGATCTTCTCCTTGACCTCGAACACCTGCACGCGATGCTGCAAGGAAGCGAGCACCTTCTTCAGCCGCTCGGGCACGTTGAGCTCGCCGAGCAGCGTCATGCGCTCGTCGGTCGACTGCTCGAGGTTGGCCGAGGCGATGTCGGCCAGCCGCGACGGCTCGCGGATGGCATCGAGGATCTGCCCGGTCTCGTCGGGGATGTCGGGCGACAGCGCGATCACCCGCTTGCAGGTGTCGCGCACCGCCAGCGCCAGGCCGTCGGCTTCGGGCGACGCCGCGCCCGTCTCCTCGACGGGATGCACGTCGGCCATGAGGTAGGGCGCGACCTGGGAGAAGACGCCGAGCCGGCGCCGCTCGAGGCCGCGAATGACGACGGTGACGCGGGTTTCGGAGAGCTTGACGACCTTGAGCACCTCGGCCTCGACGCCGATCGTGTGCAAGTCCTCGGGCGACGGCTCCTCGACCTGCGGGTCCTTCTGCGTCGCGATCATCACGCGCGACGGCTGGCGGCGCACCACGTCCTCGACGAGCTTGAGCGAGCCCGCGCGGCCGACGTCGACGGGAAGCACCACGCCGGGGAACAAGACGAGGTTGCGCAGCGGCAAGACGGGCAGCGTCTGCACGGCAGGCTTATTGATGTCGCTCATAGATTGTACGTAAGCCCCGTGCCGAGGGGGCGCAACGGCGTGCCTACTTCTTCGTGAGCTTGGCGAACTCTTCCATCAGCTCGCGCGCGCGCGGCGGAATCTCCGACGGGACCTGCACGCTCACGACCGCGTAGAGATCGCCGCGCGGCTTGCCGCCCGCTTGCATCGCGCCCTTTTCCTTGAGGCGCAGGTTTCGCCCCGACGAGCTGCCCGCGGGGATCGACAGGTTGACCGTGCTGCCCTCGAGGGTTTGCACGGGCGCCTTGCCGCCGAGCACCGCGACCTCGACGGGGACCGGCACGTCGACCTCGATGTCGGCGGGGTTCTCGTGTCGGCGCCGGAAGCGCGGATGCGGCTTTTCGTGGAGCTCGATCAGGAGATCGCCCGGCGGCATGCCCTTGCCCGGCGACGGCTCGCCTTGTCCCGCGAGGCGGATGGTCTTGCCGTCGCCGACGCCGGGCGGAATCTTGATCTTGAGCTGCTTGCCGTCGACGGTCACGCTCTTCTCGGCGCCGAGCGCGGCGTCGGTGAGATCGATGTCGAGCTTGGCGACCACGTCCTGCCCGCGCCGCGGCGGCGCCTGCGTGCGCGCGCGGCCGGCGCCGGCGCCGCGGAACATCTCGAAGATGTCGCCCATGCCGCCTTCGCCGCCGCCTTCATTGGGTCCGCCGCCGGGCGAGTACGTGTAGACGCGACCGCCGCCGCCGCGGCCGCCGAACTGCGAGAACAGGTCGTTGATGTCGAACCCTTGCGCGCCGCCGCCGGGGAAGCCCGAGCCCGGGCGCCCGCCGCCGGGCATCCCCGAGGCAAACGGATTGGTGCGCTGCTCGTCGTATTGCGCGCGCCGCTTCTCGTCACCGAGCGTCTCGTAGGCCTCGGTGATCTCCTTGAACTTGGCTTCCTTGACCTTGTCGCCGCCGGTGACGTCGGGGTGGTACCTCTTGGCCAGCTTGCGGTACGCCTTTTTGAGCTCGTCGGCGCTCGCCTTCTCGGTCACGCCGAGCGTCTTGTAGAAGTCCTTCGTCGCCATCGGTTCCTACAGTGTACTACGCAGCCTCGTGTTCGTTGGCGCTCCACGTGACCTTGCCGAACACGATCTCGTCGCCGCGCCGCTCGCCGCGGATCTTGTCGCCGGCCACGAAGTCGCCGGCGATGATGCGCTTGGCCAGCGGATCCTGCACGTAGCGCTGGATCGCCCGCTTGAGCGGCCGCGCGCCGTAGGCCGGCTCGTAGCCGCGCTCGCACAGAAGCGCTACAGCCTCCGGCGTGAGCTCGAGCGTGAGCTGCCGCTCGGCGAGGAGCTTGGCAAACCGCGCCAGCTGCACGTCGACGATGAGCCGCAGCTCCGCGGCGCCGAGCTTGTGGAACACGATGATCTCGTCGATGCGGTTCAGGAACTCGGGCTTGAACGCGGCCGAGAGCGCGCGATCGATCTGCTCGCGCACCTCGGGCGTGGTCACGTCGTCGACGTCGCGAATGAACTGCGAGCCGACGTTCGAGGTCATGATGATGACCGTGTTCTTGAAGTCGACGGTGCGCCCCTGTCCGTCGGTGAGCCGGCCGTCGTCGAGCACTTGGAGCAACGTGTTGAACACGTCGGGGTGCGCCTTTTCGATC
>DASXOU010001084.1:0-3186 GCA_036494045.1 Polyangia bacterium
CGCGCCGGCCAACACCATCATCACCGCAAAGAGTACGCGCGTGCTCACTCAGAATCCGCGCGCGACGAGCCAGTCGGCGATGTCGCGATACATGGTCACGCAGTCGTAGTCCGAGCCCGACGACTGCCCGCCGATCTGGCAGACCTCCGACAAGTGATCGGCCGGCACGCACCCGAGAAACGTGCCCCACTTGGCCGACGCCACCGTCACCAGGCCATCGTTCGTCGGCGCCGGCGATCCCGAGCCATCGAGCAGCGACGCCGTCGCGGCCAACAGCGCGTTCACCGGCCCGGTCGTCTGATCCCACTTTTCGATGAACGGCGCCTCGGTGTCCGATCCGCAATCCGCGTCGCCGCGCCCATTCTCGGTGCGCCCGGCGATCGAGAAGTACGAGACGTTGGGATCGTCGGGATACTTGGCGTTGAACGCCAGCGTCCCCGGCGTCGTCAGCTGCGCGATCGCCGCCTGCGCGTCGGTGTCGGGCTGCCCGCCGGGATCGAGGATGGTCGCGCCGAAAATCGACAGCAGGAGCTGCACCGCGTCCGACGTCGGTCCCTGAATGATCCCCGCCGCCACGTCGGCGACGTAATCGCCGCGGTTGACGCCGGCCACCATCACGACGGCGCCGATCTGCTTGCCGAGCTTGTTGGCGACGTAGCGACAGTCGGGCCCGCCTTGCGAGTGGCAGATGAGGTCGACCTTCTCGGCGCCGGTGTCGCCGAGGATCTGCTGCACCTGCGTCAGCAGCTGCGCGCCGCGCACCTCGCTCGAGTTGTATGGATCGACCTGCGTGACGAAGACGCTGTGGCCGTCCTTGCTAAGCGCGTCCTGTACGCCGTAGAAATAATTGAGCGGACCAATGTTGTGGAATCCCGAGAAGCCGTGCGCGAGCACGATCGGATACGGCCGGTGCGCCGTCGGAGGCGATGACTCCGGCGCCGGCCAGTTGGTCGCGCCGCGCGGAACGCCGTTGCCGCCGGTGCCGGTCGGCGCCGTCGCCGACGGCGAGCCGCATCCGGCGGCGGTGAGGAATGCTGCGACAAGGACGTTGGCCAGCACACGTTTCATGGCGGTCCGACCTCCGGCCCGACATTTGAGGTCTCTTGACTACCCGTGTCAAGTACGTGGTTTCGTTGACCTTTTAGCGCATTGCGTCAACTACATGTCGCATCTGGAAACACAGTGATCAATTTCACGACCGTTGACGCGATGTTGCATGACGCCGTCGGTCGCGTTTTCCCAGCCGCGCAGCTGCTCGCGGTCGATCATTTTTCCTTGGTCTTCGAAAGCACGGTGGGCGACTGCGGGCCGGAGACGCTCTTCGACATCGCGTCGCTGACCAAGGCGCTGTCGACGACGACGCTGGCGATGATGGCGATCGAGGAGGGCGCGCTCGCGCTCGACGATCGCCCACGCCGCGACGTCAGCGTCGCCGAGCTCTTGAGCCACGCGTCGGGCCTGCCGGCGTGGAAGGCGCTCGGCGCGACGCGCGCCGAGGTGCTGCGCGCCGTCGCCGACGAGCCGCTCGTGTCGGCGCCGGGCACGGTCGCGCGTTACAGCGATCTCGGCTTCATCCTGCTCGGCGCCACCGTCGAGAACGCGCTCGGCGCGCCGCTCGACGCCGCGTTCGCGCGCCGCGTCGCCGAGCCGCTCGGCATCGGGACTATTTTCAACCCGCGAGAACGGGGGCGCTGCGCCCCGACCGAGGGCGAGCTGCGCGGCGTGGTCCACGACGAGAACGCGCGCGCCATGGGCGGCGTCGCCGGGCACGCCGGCCTGTTCTCGACGGCGCGCGACGTCTCGCGCATCGTGCACGCGCTGGTCGCCGCGTGGCACGGCGTGCGCTCGACGTCGACGCCGCGCCTGTTGCCGGCGGCGCGCGTGCGCCAGATGTGGACGCCCTCGACGGTGCCGGGCTCGACCTGGTGCCTCGGCTGGGATCGCCCGTCCGCGACCGGCTCGTCGGCGGGCGAGCGCTGGCCCAAGGACGGCGTCGGCCATCTCGGCTTCACCGGCTGCTCGATCTGGATCGATCCGCCGCGCGCTCGCTGGGTGATCCTGTTGTCCAATCGCGTGCACCCGACGCGCGCCAACGACGCCATCAAGCAGCTCCGCCCCGAGCTCCACGACGCCTTGTCGATCGCGCTCGACGCCTGATCGCGGCCGCGCGTTGACACAGTCGCCGTGTCAGCGCGGCCACGGCGCCCCGGCTCTCGCGCGCTTGGCGCTGGCGTGGCGCTTGCTCATCGTTCCGCGCATGAGACGACTGGTGGCGATTGGCTTCATCTGGCTCGGCTGCGCGATCGCGTGGATGATCCTCGGCTCGACGATCCTCGTCCGCACGGGCGAGGCCTCCTCGTCGTTGATGAGCGAAGTGTGGGGCCTGTGGGGCCCGCCGATGCAGCAGGCGCCGCCGCGCGCGCTCTACACCGAGACGCGCAAAAAGCGCGAGGTCGTGACGTCGACCGACGCGCAAGGGCGCGCGTTCGCGCAAGAGGTCGTGCGCGACGAGGACGTCGAAGTCGACATCCCGCTCGACGGCAGCGACATCGGCGTCAAGCTCGCCCTCGCTCATCGGCAAAAGGGCTTGCTCTGGTTCGCCACCTACGGCGTCGACTTCCGCGCGCGCTACGACTTCGTCAACGACTCGGGCGCCGACCGCGCCATCGTCGTGCGCTTCCCGCTCGGCGTCGCCGAGGCGGTCTACGACGGCTTCGAGGTGCGCGACGAGCACGGCGACAAGCTCGAGACGCGCATCGCCGCCGGCGTCGCCGAGTGGCGCGCCATCTTCCGCGCCGGCGAGCGCCGTCGCTGGAGCGTCGAATATCGCTCGCGCGGCACCGAGCGCTGGGGCTATCAGCTCACGGCCGGCACGGGACAAGTGCGCGCGTTCCATCTCGCCGTCGACACCGACTTCGCCGGCGTCGACTTCCCCGCCGGCACGCTCTCGCCGTCGACGCAGCAGAAGGGCGCCGGCGCCTGGCACGGCGAGTGGACCTTCGCCAGCCTCGTCGCCAGCCAGCCCATCGGCATCACGCTGCCGCAGAAGCTCAACCCGGGGCCGCTCGCCTCCAAGATCACCTTCTTCGCGCCCATCGGCCTGCTCTTCTTCTTCTTCGTGGTCGCCGTGCTCGCCGCGGCGGGCAAGCGGCGCATCCATCCGCTCAACTACTTCTTCTTCGGCTG
>DASXOU010001085.1:0-10451 GCA_036494045.1 Polyangia bacterium
ATGCCCGGGCGCGAGAAATGGGAGGCACCGCCGCGACTGCCCGCCGAGCGCAGCCGCGAGCGCATCCAGCGCTCGGTGGTCGAGGTGCTCGATCGCTTCGCCAACATCCGCCCGCTGTTCATCGTGCTCGACGACTTGCAGTGGGCCGACGATCTCACGCTCGGCGTCCTCCGCGAGCTCGTCAATCGCACGCGGCCGATGTATGCCGTCGTGCTCGTGACCTGCCGCTCGGAGTCGGCCGACGCGGCGCTCGAGCCGTTGCGCGGCGGACCGGGCATGCTCGCGCTCGGCCTGGCGCCGCTCGATCGCCTCGAGGTCGAGCGCATCATCGCCGGCATGACCGCGCGCGAAGATCCGCCGGCGGCGCTGGTGCAGCAGCTCACCGCCGAGTCGGGCGGCAACCCGTTCTTCGTCGCCGAATACCTGAAGGCCGCCGTCGCCGAGGGGCTGCTCGCGCGCGAGCACGGCCGCTGGCAATTCCGCGTCGGCGACGTGCCGCGCGCGCTGTCGGCGCCGGGCTCGGTGCAGGCGCTCGTCGAGCGCCGGCTCATCGGGCTCGGCGAGGAGACGCGCCGCCTGGTCGAAGCTGGCGCGGTGCTCGGCCGCGCCTGGACGCCGGAGCTGCTCGCCGCCGTCGCCGAGCGCGATCAAGCCACCACCGACGCCGCGCTCGACGAGCTCATCGTGCGCCAGATCGTCGTCGAGGGCGATGCCGGCGAGCTGCGCTTCGTGCACGACAAGATCCGCGAGACCGCGTACGCCGCCATCGACGTGCCCGCGCGCCGTCGCTGGCACGCGCGCGCCGCGGCGGTCTTGGCGAAGAGCGCCGACGATCCGGCGCTGTGGCGCCGGCTCGCCTATCACTATCAGCTCGCCGGCGATCACGTCAGCGCCTTCGAGTGGACCGAGCGCGCCGGCCGCCACGCGCACGCCGCCGGCGCCTATCGCGAGGCGCGCGAGCACTTCGAGGTCGCCTGCGCGCTCATGCCGTCGTTGCCGCCGCGCGCCCCGCTCGAGCGCGCGCGCCTGCACCGCATGTACGCCGAGGCGCTCGACGGCGTCGGCGAGATCGACGCCAGCGGCCGCCAGCTCATGGAGGCGCTGGCGGCGCTCGGCCGGCCGCTGCCGCATCATCGCGCGGGATGGATCTCGATGCTCGCCGGACAGACGGCGCAACAGATTTGGCTGCGCCTCTCGCCCGGCACGCACGTGGTGTCGGCGGTCGAGCGCGCGCCGCTCGAAGAAGCCGCCATCGCCGCCGGGCGCCTCGTCGCCTATTACTTCTTCCGCAACCAGATGGCCGAGCTGATGGCGTCGACGACGCTGGCGGCCAATCTCGCCGAGACCGCCGGCGCGGATGCGCCGCACGCGCGCGCCGGCGCGTTTCTCGCCGGCATCGTCGGCGTGCTCGGCCTGCGCGGCGTGGCGCGCGGATATTTTGCGCGCACGCGCGAGGCGGCGCGCCGCTCGGGCGACGTCGTCGCCGAGCTGTTCCAGGCGCAGGTCGAAGGCATGTATCACCTGCATCGCGCCGACTGGGATGCGGTGCGCGCGATCATCGAGCCGGCGCTCGTGCGGGGACAGAAGGCCGGCGCCGCGTTCGAGACCGAGGCGCTGCGCATGCCGGCGGCGCTGATGGCGCTCTTCACCGGCGACGTCGCCGCCGCCGAAGCGCAGGCGGGCGAGATGCTGCAGTCGGCGCGCGCGCTCGGCCATCGGCTGCACGAGACCTGGTCGCGCATCATCCTCGGCGAAGCGGCGCTGCGCCGCTCGAGCCCGTCGGAGGCGCTGGCGCTGGTCGAGCCGACCATCGCCGAGCTCGAGCGCGAAGGCGACGTGGTCAACAAGCTCAACTGCCTGGCGCTCATCGCCGGCGCGCGCCTCAAGCTCGACGATCTCGACGGCGCGCGCATCGTCGCCGACGAGACGCAGCGGCAGATCCTGGCGCAGCCGTCGGCGGCGCTGGCGCCCTATCACCTGCACGAGCACGTGCCGTCGGTGTACCTGGCGGCGTGGGCGCGCGCGCGCGAGCAAGGCGTCGCCGCCGACGAGCTCGAGGCGCGCGCCCGACGATCGTGCACGCTGGCGGCGCGATACGCGCGCGTCGGCGTGATCGCGCGGCCGTACGTGTTGCGCCATCAGGCGCGCCTCGGCCTCTTGCAAGGGCACGCGCGCCGCGCGCGCCGGCTCTACGAAAAGAGCGCGGCGGTCGCGCGCGCGATCTCGATGCCCTTCGAGGCCGAGCTCGCCGCCGCCGCGCTGGCCACGCTCGAATGAGGGGGACGACATGATCGATCTCGATGCGGTGCGCGCCGCCGCGCAAAAGGCGCAACGCGTGCTCGGACAGACGCAGCGCGCCGACGGCTCGTGGGATTGGCCGAACGACCTCGGCAGCTTCGTGAGCGCGCAGGCGCTGGTGGCGCTCGAGTTCGTCGGCCGCCTCGACGCCGCCGACGGCAAGGACGGCGCGCGCTGGCTCGCCGCGCAGCAGCTGCCCGACGGATCGTTCGGCGGACGACCGTTCGCCACCGCCGGCGATCTCGGCGCCACCGCGTCGGCGTGGGCGGCGTTCCACGCCTGCGGCCTCGGCGACGACGACGGCCCGCTGCAAAAAGCGCGCGCCTGGGTCGAGGCGCACGGCGGCGTGCCCGCGGTGATCGCCAACATCGCGACCGGCGACGTCTCGGCGCTCTTTTTGGCGATGGTCGGGCTCGCCGATCCCAAGGCAATGCCGGCGCCGCCGCTCTTTCTCACGCTGATCCCGCCCATCGAGGAATTGCTCGAGAAGAAGCTCAACACCGGCGTCCTCATGATGCTGGCGCAAAACGGCGCGCTCATCCGCTACCTGCGCGGCGACTGGGGCGAGCACGGCGACAAGCGCGGCTGGTTCGCCTCGCTCGAGTGCAAGCGCGCGCTGGCGCTCATCGATCTCTATCAAAACCCCGACGGCAGCTGGAACTCGAACGCCGCGCAGCAGGTCGTGGCCATCCCGGCGCTGGTCGCGCTCGGCGTCGCGCCCGACGACGGCCGCTTGCAACGCGCCATCGATTGGCTGCTGGCGCAGCGCGTGCGCGACGCCGGCGGCTTGTGGTTCGCCTCGTTCATGAGCTCGGTGTGGACCACGGCGCTGGCAGTGCGCGCGCTGCTGCACTCGGGCGTGCCGTGCGACGACGAAAAGCTGGCGCAAGCGCTCGACTGGCTCTGCCGCGCGCAGATTCAGGTGCCGCAGCCGCTGCCGAGCCAGCCGCGCAAGGACGCGCCGCGCACCGGCGGCTACGCGTTCGAAGGGCCGGGCAACGTCACCATGCCCGACTGCGACGACACCGGCGTGGCGCTCGGACCGATGGCGATGGCTCTAGCGCACACCGGCGCGCACGGCGTGCAAGCGGATCGCGCCGAGCGCGTGCGTCTCGCTTGCATGCGCGCGCGCGATTGGCTCTTCGGCATGCAGAACAGCGACGGCGGCTGGCCCTCGTATCAGTGGGGCATGCCGGGCAAGCCGCGCGGGCCGATCATGACCAGGCCGCTGGTCATCCCGGTCAACGATCCGATCGCGATGGCCAAGCTCATCGTGAGCCCGCCGATCGAGTTCGGCGATCCCTCGGCCGAAGACGCGACCGCGCGCATCTTGTTCGGCCTCGGACAGCTCGGGCTGTCGCCGACGGCGCCGGTGATCGCCAGCGCGCTCGAGTTCCTCGAGACGCAGCAGCTCGACAATGGCGCCTGGTGGGGCCGCTGGATGGTCAACTACTGCGCCGCGACGGCGTGCGTGCTCGAGGCGCTCGAGTCGGTCGGCGCCGATCTGACGTCACCGATGGTCGAGCGCGCGGTCGCCTTCTTGAAGGCGCACCAGAACGCCGACGGCGGCTGGGGCGAAGGCGTCGACACCTACGCCGATCCGTCGCGCGCCGGCGTCGGGCCGAGCATGCCCCCCGTCGCGGGGATGGTCGTGACCGCGCTCGTCGCCGTCGGCGAGGGCGCATCGGACGCGGTCGCGCGCGGCGTCGAGTATCTCGTGGCGGCGCAGCGCTCCGACGGCACCTGGTCGAACGCCGATTGGCTGCACGCCTATCTGCCGCCGCAGTCCTTCTATTATCTTCCCGGCGAGCCGCGCTACTACACGCTCGAGGCGCTCGGGCGCTATCTCGCCTTTTCGCGCGGCGCCGACGTCGAGCGGCCCGGCGACGAGACTGCCGCGTCGGTGGCGCGCACCGAAGGCGCCCACGCGCCGGCGAGCGGCGACGGCGCAGGCCCGACGATGCCGGCGCGGCTACCGTCGGGCGCGTGGAATCCGGCGTTCCTCGCGGCCATGCGCAACGAAGGCGACGCGCTCGCCGACGCCGTGGTGCGCGAGATCTTCAACGAGGGCGATCAAGCCGCCGTCGACGACGTGTTCGCCAAGATCACGCGCAGCGACGAGCCGATCCCGCCCGGGCTGCCCAAGCGCGCGCTCGCCTACTTCGAGAGCACCGCGGCGCTGCCGCCGTGGGCCGACAAGGAGCAGATCGCGACCGCGCAGCGCATGTTCACGCGCGACGGCTGGGCGACGGCGGCGGCGCTGTTCACCTCGTCGCTGCCGCAGGCGTATGCCGCGCGCAACGGCGCGCGCGTGCTCATCGGCACCACCGGCATGATCATGCACGTCGAGCGGCGCATCTTCGAGACCGCGCAGTTCGTCTTCGACGTGCTCGACGAGGGCGCGTTCGGCCCGGCCGGCCGCGGCCTGCGCGCGGCGCAGAAGGTGCGCCTCCTGCACGCGACCATCCGCCACTTGACGTTGCGCCAGGCGGGCTGGGATCCGCGCGCGTGGGGCGTGCCGATCAATCAAGAGGATCTCGCCGGCACGCTGATGACGTTCTCGTGCGTGGTGCTCGATGCGCTGCGCAAGCTGCGCGTCGGTTACAGCGACGACGAGCGCGAGGCGTTCTTGCACGCGTGGAAGGTGGTCGGGCACTTCATGGGCGTCGACGAGCGCCTCTTGCCGCGCGACGTCGCCGACGGCGATGCGCTCATGGAGAGCATCCGCACCACCGAGTGGCAGGCCTCACCCGAAGGCGCGCAGCTCGCCGCCGCGCTCGTCAAGATGATGCAGTCGTTCCTGCCCGGCCGCGCGTTCGAGGGGCTGCCGATCGCGATGATGCGCGAGCTCGCCGGCGATCACTGCGCCGATCTGCTCTCGCTGCCGCCGGCCGGCTGGACGCGGCGCCTGGTGCACGCGGCCGAGGATCTCGATCAGCTCCTCGGCAAAGGCGACGATCACTCGCTCGTCGGCCGCCTCCTCGCCGACGCCTCGCACAAGCTGATGGAGGGCCTGGTCGGCGCGTTCCGCGAAGGCAAGCAGACCAAGTTCCGCATCCCCGACGCGCTCGTCCACGCCTGGTCGCTCGCCAAAGACTAGCTACAGCGTGGGATAGATCGGGCGCCCGTCGACGAACAGGCGCGTCAGCTCGGGGATGCCGAGCGACGTGGCCGCGTGATCGTAGATCGACTGGGCCTCGCGCAGGATGATGCCCTCGTCGAAGATGCGCACGGCCAGATCGAGGAGGCTATCGCCGCGCCCGCTCATCCTGCGGATGTCGGCGGGCGTGAGCGGATACTCGCGCGGATAGAAGTCGCGCACGTCGACGATGATCTTGACCGCCGGGAACATCGGATCGGCGACGATTTGCCCCAGGCGCCCGAGGAACGTCTGCTTGGCTACCATCGCCTGCGCGAAGAGCACGCGATAGAGCACGATGTTCATGAAGCTCTGCTCGCCGCCCTCTTCGGCGCGCGCCGCCGCCACCTGCTTCAAGTAGCCGGCGACGATGCTGCCGTTGTGCGCGAGGTACCAGCTCTCCTCGGTCTTGCGATCGATGTAGTCGAGCCAGCGCTGCGTGTCGGCCGGCGCCGCGTAATCCTGGCCCGACTCGGCGATCAGCGCCGCCAGCTCGGCGTCATAGAGGAGCGACGCGTTGACGCCGCGCCACCAATCGCTGCCGGGACGCGCGCCGTTTTGCGGCTGCAGCGGATTGAGCACGCCGCGATCGATCTCCCAGCGCATGAACGCGAGCTCCGAGTTGCCGAAGCCGGCGTCGCCGGCGAGCTCGTCGCCGTAGTTCTCGTAGAAGCGGACGCGCAGGTCGTAGCGCCCTTCCGGATCGTCGAGGACGCGCGAGACGGTGGCGAAGGCCTGCTGCTGCAGCGCGAGAAGATCCCCCATGCGTCGATTATATCATTTGCGGAATCGCGTGGCGGCGTCGGCGCTCAAGCCGGCCAGGTCAGCCGCCAGCGGCACTGCGCGGCGCCGTCGATCGTGCAGTCGGTCTTGCGCGTCGAGACGTTCTTGGCGCCGCCCGCAGTCACGACCTCGGTGACGTAGCCGCCGATGACGCGGCACATCTCGCGCGCCAGCGTGTAGCCGGACAGCGTCGCCACCACGTGACCCGGCGCCTCGAGCGCGACCTTGAGCTCGCCGGTGTCATGCAGCGTGTGCCACAAAGACGACGACGCGCGCAGCGTGTCCTTCAGATCGCCGGGCCGCACCATCGTGCGATAGAGATCCTTGAGATCGTCGCGCGCCGCGATGCGCCCGATGGTGCCCCACGGATCGGGCGTGCCCGGCAGCAGGAACGAGACCGCGCGCAAGAGCTCGAGCTGGTCGCTCTCGGGATACCAGCTCGACGGCAAGATGCGCTCGTCGAGATAGCGATGATACGCCGCGGGCAAGAGCGCGACGGCGCGCTCGCGATGCTTGCGCAGCATCCTGACCGCCGCCAACACGTTCGCTCCCTTGACCTTCACGCGCCCCCCCTTGGTCACTCGGGCAGCGTCGGATCGACGAGGATCTTGCCGCCTGCGTCGCGCCCTATCGTAACACAGGGCGCCGCCTTCACTGTGGGACGAGGATCACCTCTTCGCGGTCGCCTTCTCCGTCGCCTGCCAGCCGCCGCCGAGCGCGCGGTAGAGGTCGGTCATGGCGACGAACTGCGAGCCGATCGTCTGCGCCAGCTGCAACTCGGCGGGAAACAGGTTCTGCTCCGCCTGCACGACGTCGAGATAGCTGGCCACGCCGTTGTCGTAGCGCACCTTGGCCAGCCGCACGCTCTCGACGCGCGCGCGCACCGACACCTCGAGCTCGACGCGCACTTGCCGCAGCTTCTCCATGGCGACGAGCGCGTTCGACGTCTCGGCGAGCGCGGAGAGCAGCGTGCGCCGATAGTCGGCGACCGTCGCGCGCCACAGCGCCTCCTGCATACGATAGCGATGCGCGATCGCCGCTCCGCCGAAGAGCGGCGCCAGCCAATTGAGCACGAGACCCACGCCCCAGGTCGCCGCGCCGGTGGTGAACAGCGACGACAACGAGTTCGACTCGAGGCCGCCGTTGGCCGACACGATCACCTGCGGAAAGAGCGACGCGAACGCGGCGCCCACCTGCGCGTTGGCCGAGATGACGCGCGCCTCGGCTTGGCGCACGTCGGGCCGCCGCTCGAGGAGCGCCGACGGCAAGCCCGCCTGCTGCTTGGCCGGCTGCGCGCGCGTCAACAGATCGCCGCTGCGGCGGATCGGCCCTGGCGGCCGTCCCACCAGGATCGAGAGCTCGTTCTCCGTCGCCACGATCTGCCGCTCGAGATCGGGCACCGTCGCCGCCGCACCGGACAGGAGCGCCTCCTCCGACGCCGTCTGCAGCCGATCGCCGACGCCGCCGGCCTCGCGCTTGGCGAAGAGCGCCAGCGTCTCGCGCCGCGACACCACGGTGCGCTCGCTGATCTCGAGCTGCAGATCGAGCGAAAGCAGCGTGAAGTAGTCGGCGGCGATGGTGCCGATGAGCGAGACGATGACGCCGCGCCGGTTGTCCTCGCTGCCGAAAAAGTCGGCCAGCGCCGACTCGCGCAGCCGGCGCAAGCGGCCCCACAGATCGACTTCCCAGCTCAGCGTCGCCTGCGCCGAGTACTGGGCGAACTTGAAGTTGCCCGACGGGATCGTGGGCCCGCCCGGCGTCGTCGGGATCGCCGCCGACAGGCCGGAGAAGACCTGTTGATACGACGGCCCGCCGTTGATGCCGATGCTGGGCAGGAGCGCATCGGTCGACGCGTGAAAATTTTCGCGCGCGGCGTCGACGCGCGCCACCGCGTCGGCGAGATCGTAGCTATTGGCCAACGCCTCCCGGATGAGCGCGCCCAGCGCCTCGTCGCCGAACGCCTCCCACCACGGCAGATCGGCGAACGACGCCGCCTCGGCCGCGTCCTGCCCGCGAAACGTCGCCGTCACCTGCGTCGCCGGCCGATGATAGCGCGGCCCGACGGCGCAGCCGTCCGCGGCCAACGCCCCTGTCGCGACGACGGCGGCGACGACGGCGGCGGCCGCGCGGCTCATGGTGGCGGCACCACGTCGTGCGCGCGCCGCCGGTGCGACCAGCGCACGGCGCGCTCGACCAGCGCGAACAGCGCCGGCACCAGGAACACGCCGAACAGCGTCGCCACCGACAGCCCGACGACGACGGCGCTGCCGAGCTCCTGGCGCGAGACGCCGCCCGCGCCGCCGGCGACGACGAGCGGCATCATGCCGAAGATGAACGCGAACGACGTCATCAGGATCGGCCGCAGGCGCAGCCGCGCGCCCGCCAACGCCGCCTCCGCGATCGATCGCTGCTCGCCGGCGCTGCCACCCTCGAGCTGCGCGCGCGCGAACTCGACGATCAAGATCGCGTTCTTCGCCGCCAGCCCGACCAGCATGATGAGCCCGATCTGCCCGTAGACGTCGAACGACATCTTGCGGATGAACAGGCCGAAGAGCGCGCCGAAGAGCGCCACCGGCGTCGACAGAAGCACGCTGAACGGCAAGGACCAGCTCTCGTACAGCGCCGCCAGGATCAAAAACACCAGCAGCAGCGACAGCGCCAACACGCCGCCGACGCCGCCCGCGGTGCGCTCCTGATACGACATCGCCGACCAGCCGAGCGCCATCTCCTTCGGCAGCGTCTGTTTCGCCACTTCCTCGACGGCGGCCATGGCCTGCCCCGAGCTGAACCCCGGCGCCGCCGCGCCGGTGATCTCGGCCGAGCGATAGAGGTTGAAGCGCGTCGTGAACTGCGGCCCGACCGTGCTGTCGATGGTCACCAGCGTCGACAGCGGCACCATCTCGTTCTTCGCGTTGCGCACGTAGAAGCGCGCGATCGACTCGGGCCGCGTGCGAAATTGCCCCTCGGCCTCGAGATAGACGCGCCACTGCCGCCCGAAGCGATTGAAGTCGTTCAAGTAGCTTCCGCCCATGAACGAGCTCAGCGTCGTATAGAGATCGCCGAGATCGACGCCCTGCTTGAGCGCCTTGGCCTCGTCGACGTGCGCGAACAGCTGCGGCACCGACGCATGGAACGCGTTGTTCAGCCGCGTCACCTCGCGCCGCTTCTTCAGCGCCGCCATGAACTTGTCGGCGGCGGCGGCCAGCTCCTCGACGGTGACGCCGGTGCGATCTTCGAGCATCACGTCGAAGCCGCCCGAGGTGCCGATGCCGAGGATCGCCGGCGGCAAGAAGATGAACGCGCGCCCGGCCGGAATCTTGGCCAGCTCGCGGTTGAGCTTCTCGATGATGCCGAGCACGCTCAGCTCGCGCGAGGTGCGCTCGCTCCACGGCTTCAGGTTGAGGAACATGAGACCGTTGTTGCTGGCGCTCGTCTGCGTCAGGATCGAAAAGCCCGCCAGCGTCGTGTAGCCCTCGATGCCGTCGACACGCGCGAGCACCGCCTCGACCTGCTTCATCGCGTCGTCGGTGCGCTGCAGCGACGCCGCGTCGGGCAGCTGCAGGTCGCCGTAGAGGAACCCTTGATCCTCTTGCGGCACGAAGCTCGCCGGCAGCTTCTTTCCGAGGACCCCCGCCCCGAGCGCGAACAGCGCGAGCACGGCGAGCGCGACCAGCGTCTTGCGCAAGAGGATCGCCGCGCCGCCGACGTAATGCTCGGTCGTCCAGGCGAACGCGCGGTTGAAGCGCGAGAACAGCCCGCTCAAAATCCCTCGCTTGCGCGCGTGCGCGGGTTTGAGCAGGAGCGCCGCCAACGCCGGGCTCAGCGTCAGCGCATTGAACGCCGACAGCAGCACCGAGATCGCGATCGTCAGCGCGAACTGTTGAAACAGCCGCCCCTTGATGCCGACGACGAACGCCACCGGAATGAACACCGACGACAAGACCAGCGCGATCGCCACCACCGGCCCGGCGACCTCCTTCATCGCCTGCAGCGTCGCCTCCTTGGGCGCCATGCCTTCTTCGATGTGATGCTCGACCGCCTCCACGACAACGATGGCGTCGTCGACGACGAGCCCGATGGCGAGGATGAGCCCGAACAGCGACAGCGTGTTGATCGAGAAGCCGAACAGCGGAAACAAGATGAACGCGCCCAGCAGCGACACCGGCACCGTGCACAGCGGAATCAGCGTGGCGCGCCAGCTCTGCAGGAACAGGAACACCACGACGATGAC
>DASXOU010001086.1:0-6472 GCA_036494045.1 Polyangia bacterium
TGTTTACCGTCCACACTTGTTGGCCACCTTGAACCGGTAGTAACCCAGCTCGTCCATCCAATATTCACCCTTGAACGGCCACTGCTGATGCTCGTCGTCGATGACGATGGTGTTGTAGTTCTTCGCGTTCGGATTCAGCGAGGCCGCCTGCTCGCCGGCGATGCCGGCGGTGAGCGCGCCCTTGAGGCCGTTGAGGGCTTCGATTTCGATCTTGATCGACTGCTTCATCAGATCCTGGATCTCCGACGAGAGTCGCGCCAGGCGGTTGCGCGCCAGCTGGCCGGCGTCGTTGGCCGCGAGCGACTTCTGCAGCGTCAGATCCTGGAGGATGTTGCCGGCGACCGCGGTGGACTTCCACGCCGGGTCGGCCTTGTCGATCGCCTTGAGCTCGCGGTCGAGCTCGTTGACCCACTCGATGTTCTTCAGTAGCGAGCGATCCTGCAACGCGCCGGCGGCGGCGTTCTGCGCGCGCTCGGAGAGGCCGGCCTCGCCGCTCTTGATCTTCAGGATGTAGTCGTAGAACTGCGCGTTGTCGGGATACTTGGTGAGGATGCCGTCGACCTCTTTGCGGAGGTCGGGGTAGATCGCGTTGAACTCGTTGATCGCTTCCTGCGAGCGATCGTAGTTGCAGCGATTGAAATAGATGACGGCCTTGAGGATGTAGGCCTCGGGATAAAACTCGGTTTCGAAATACGGCGAAGTAATCGAGTGGATGTTGCCGAGCGCCTTGGAATCGCCGTCGACCATGAAGTAGGCCCACGACGCTTCGAACAGCGACGCGCCCCAATCGGGCGCCGCGCCTTCGCGCGCGTCGGCGCCGGGGAGCTTCTCGAAATATTTGATCGCCTGGTTGTACTGTTTGGTCGAGTAGAAGACGCGGCCGAGCGACAGGTTGGCCAGCTCCTCGGCCTCCTTGAGCGCCTTGGGAACCTTGTCGGGATCGTCGTACTGCTTGACCTTGCGCAAGATCGCCTTGAAGGCGTCGGCGGCGATCTTGCCGTGATACTCGCGCACGTTGGTTAGACCCTCGAGGAACTTCGCCTTGGGGTAGAACTCCGATTTTTCCGGCACACTACTAAAGAGGTCGATCGCGTCCTTGAAGTTCCCCTTGGCGTAGTGATAACGGCCGAGGAGGTAATAGAGCTCGTCGCGCACCGGCTCGAGCGCGGGCTGATCGAGATCGGCCTTGGTGTACTTGCCGATCTTCTCGAGCACGCCGGCCGACTCGGGAAGGAAGCGCGACAGCGACGCGAGCCACTGCAACGTCTTCTGGTAGTAGCGGTGGTTCGGGCCCTTCTGGACGATGCGATCGAAGTAGCTCAGCGACGCCGAGTAGTACTTCATGTTGAACAGCGTCTTGCCCATGAAGAACTCGGCGCGCTGCTTGTTCGCCTCGTCGTCGCCCGACTGGCCTTCGATGACCTTGTTGAGCTCGATCGACGCATTGGCGTAATCCTCGGCGTCGTAGAGCTTGAGCGCGCGCTCGAGCACCTTCGACGGCGGACCCGCCGGGCCGGTCGGCGCGATCGCCTGGGGCGTGAAGGTCATCGGCGCCTTCTTGCCTTTGCCGCCCGGAGCGTCCTGGTGGACCTCCTCGGGCGCGAAGCTCATCCCGCCGCCCGCGTTGGCGTCGCCGCCGCTGTCGGCGGGCGGAGTGGTTTCAGTGGTCCCGCTCGACTTGTGCTTTTTCGGTTTTCTTGCCAGCGCGCTCGACGCCGTGACCGGAATCACGAGCGCGAAGGCAGCCAGGAGGCCCAATCCACGGAGCGTGTTCCGAGTCATCTCGAACCTCTCGTTGGGGTCGCGACTTTATCCAGAGCCTGACGATAAGACAAGGAAAAGCAAGGACGTGGGGTCACCACCGACGTTCCCCTACATGGGTGAATCGTGTGGCGCCGAATCCCATTGTCGGGCCGACGATAGAATTTGAAAATGCCGCTTGTCAAGCTGTGGAAACTGCTTGACCGGGTGGGCAGTCGTTGATAGATAAGCCGTCTCTTTTCGGGAGACGTGAAGTGGATAACCTGCTCGGCCGGCCGCTCGAAGTCGAAGTTCGCGATAGCCTTGAGAAGGCAATGAAGATTCTCAAGCAGAAGATGTCGAAGGAAGGCATCCTGCAGGAGGTCAAGCGGCGCCGTTTCTACGAGAAGCCGAGCGTGAAGCGGAAGCGCAAGATGCGCGAAGCGCGCAAGCGCCGTCGTCGTGAGGCGAAGCGCCGCGGCGGAAAATAGCCCGCGCAAGATACTCTTGACCGGATCAAAGGGTCGCTCGGAAACGAGCGGCCCTTTTTGTTTATGATGCGTGCATGAAACGTCGATCGACTTTATGCGCGCATGCCGGCGAGCACGCGCCGGGGATTCCGGCGGGGATCAAGCCGCACGGGCCGCCGATCTATCAGACCTCGGGGTTCGAGTATCCGTCGCACGTCGAGGCGGAGTCGGCGGGGCGCGGCGAGATCTACATCTATTCGCGCGACGCCAATCCGACGGAGGATCGGCTGGCGCACGCGGTCGCCGAGCTCGAGATGACCGAGGACGCGTGCATTTTCTCGTCGGGGATGGGCGCGATCTCGGCGGCGATCCTGGCGTACGTCGGCGCCGGCGGGCACGTCGTCAGCATCGAGGGGCTATACGGCGTGTCGCACGCGTTCATCACCGAGCACCTCGGGCGCTTCGGCGCGACGCACACGCTGGCGGCGGCGACGGCGGAGGCGATCGACGCGGCGATCCGGCCCGAGACGCGCGTAGTGCATCTGGAGTCGATCACCAATCCGCTCCTGCGCGTGGCCGACGTCGACGCCATCGCGGCGGTGTGTCGCGCGCGGGGAGTGCCGCTCGTCGTCGACGCGACCTTCGCGACGCCGCTTCTGCAGCGGCCGATCGAGCGCGGCGCGATCTTGAGCGTGCACTCGGGGACGAAGTATTTGAGCGGGCACGGCGACGTTCTCCTCGGCGTGGTGTCGGGGCCGAAGAGCGAGATCCAAAAGGTGCGCAAGCTGCGCAAGCTGACGGGCGGGAACGCCGATCCGTTCGCGGCGTGGCTGGCGCTGCGCGGGCTGCGCACGCTGGCGCTGCGCGTGGAGCGGCAGGTGACCTCGGCGCTGGTGGTGGCCAAGGCGCTCGAGCACGTCGACGCGGTCGAGCGCGTGCATCATCCGTCGCTGCCGTCGCATCCGGATTACGAGATCGCCGAGCGCGTGCTCGACGGCGGCGGCGCAATGGTGAGCTTCGAGGTCGCGGGCGGGCTGGCCGGCGCGCGGCGTTGCTACGATCGGCTGCGCCTGGTGGCACGAGCGGCGTCGCTCGGCGACGTGACGTCGCTGATGACGCATCCGGCGACGTTCTCGCATCAGCGGCTGTCGGACATCGAGCGGCGGCGCTTCGGAATCTCGGACGGGCTCCTCAGGCTATCGGTGGGAATCGAGGACGCTGGGGACATCGTCGACGACTTGAAGCAAGCGCTCGGCTGAACGCGCGCGATCGTCGAGACGCAGAAGCACGCCGTCGACGAGCTTCTCGTAGTCGGCGCGGCCCTTGCCGCTCTTGGGCTCGAACTCGAAGATCGTCTTTTTGTGCGACGGGGCCGCTTTGTGGCGCGTGTTGACGCGGATGGGATCGGGGAAGACGGCGGCGCCGAAGTTGCGGCGCACGATCTTCTCGACCTCGGTCGTGATCTTTTCGCGGCGGTCGTACATGGTCAGGAGATAGCCGAGGACGTCGCAGCGCGCGCCGAGGCGGGCGCGCATGCGGCCGAGCGTCTCGCCGAACAGCTTGAGCCCGAGGATCGGCAGATACTCGCAGCTCACGGGCACGACGATGTGCTCGGCGGCGACGAGCGCGTTGGTGGTCAAGAGGCCCAGATACGGCGCGGTGTCGATGACCACGTGATCGACTTTTTCGCCGACGGTGGAGAGGATGCGCGTAAGGACGTGCTCGCGCGCCATCGCGGTGGCGAGGTGGATGTCGACGGCGGCGAGGGTCTCGCCGGCGGGCGCGAGGAACAGGTTCTCGGTGCCGGTCTCGCGCACGACGTGCTCGACCTGGCGCTCGTGGACCAGGCACTCGGCGACCGAGGGATCGCCATCTTTGAGGCGCACGCCGAGCGTGGCGGTAGCCGAACCTTGGATATCCAGGTCGACGAGCAGCACCTTGTGGCCACGGCGCGCGAGGCCGGCGGCGAGGTTCACGGAAGTGGTGGTCTTGCCGACGCCGCCCTTTTGATTCGCGATGCAGATAATGGACATGCCTCGACGCTACGGCCGGCGGATCGCATGAGCAAATTTTTGCGTCTCACGTGATATTGTTTCGCGGCCGTGTCAGACGCTCGTTACACCGAGATCGCGTTCGTCGTCACACCGGAGCGCGCAGAAGAGTGGATCGCGACGCTCGTGGAGATCGGCGCGAGCGGCGTCGAAGAGCGCGACCAGACGACGTTTCAGAAGGCGGCCAAGGCGTCGGAGCCGATGCTGGTGGTCTGGGTTCCCGTCGGCGAGGCGCGCGCGTTTTTGGAGCGGGCGCGCGCGGCCGGGTTGCCGCCGCCGGCGGACGCGAGCCGCGTGCGCGACGAAGACGAGTGGCGCGACGTGTGGAAGCAGTACTTCGCGCCGCGCAAGGTGGGGCGCTTCGTGATCGTGCCGTCGTGGGAGACCTACGCGGCGAAGGCGGACGAGATCGTGCTCGACATGGATCCGGGGCGCGCGTTCGGCACCGGCGGGCATCCGTCGACGCGGTTGTGCCTGGTCGCGATAACGGACGCCGATCATTATGTAGCGCGCTGCGAGCGCTTCCTCGACGTCGGCTGCGGCTCGGGCGTCCTGGCGATCGCGTGCGCCAAGATGTTCGGCGAGGCGAGCGGGATCGCCGTCGACGTCGATGTGGACGCGGTCGACGTCTCACGTGAGAACGCGATGCGGAACGCGGTGATCGATCGGATCAGCGTGTCGGCGACGCCGGTCGAGGAAGTGCACGGGCCGTTCGACCTGGTGACGGCGAACATCTTGCCCGACGTGCTGGTGCCGCTGGCGGGCGCGATCGCCGCGCGAGTCGGCGAGGGCGGCATTTTGATCCTGAGCGGGATCTTGCGCGAGCTCGCCGACGGCGTCGAAGCGGCGTATCACGAGCGCGGCCTCGGGACGGCGGCGCGGCTCGACGAGGACGGCTGGCGGGCGCTGGTGATGACGCGCGCGGGGCGGAGCGCGTGACGGCGCGCCTGTTCGTCGAGCCCTCGAAGCTGGCCGAGGAGCTCGTCGTGCTCACCGACGAGGATCATCGTTACCTGACGCGGGTCCTTCGGCTCGACGTCGGCGAAGCGGTCACGCTGTTCGACGGAAAATCGGTCGAGGCAACGGGGCGGATCACGCGCATCGGGCCGCGCGCGCTCGAGCTCAAGATCGAGGAGCGGCGGCCGGTGTCGGCGATCGAGCGGCCCGAGGTCACGCTGATCCAGGCGCTGGCCAAGGGCGACAAGCTCGACATGGTGGTGCAGAAAGCGACGGAGCTCGGCGCCGCGCGCATCATTCCGGTGACGACGGCGCGCGCGATCACGCGGCTCGACGCCGGCGCGATGCGCACCTTGTCGCGGCGCGCGCGCTGGCAGAAGATCGCGCGCGAGGCGTCGCGGCAGTCGGGGCGGCTCGACGTGCCCGACGTCGAGGGCGTGACGGCGCTGAGCACGGCATTGCACGCGGCGCCGAAGGACGCGCTCAAGCTGCTCTTCTGGGAAGGCGCCAAGCAGACGACGTTGCGCGACGCCCTGCCCGACAAGCCGCCGCAGCAGATCGTGTTCGCGATCGGGCCCGAAGGCGGATTTACCGTCGAGGAAGTGGAAGCAGCGCGCGAATCGGGCTTCATTCCCGTCGGGCTTGGGCCGCGCATCTTGCGCACCGAGACCGCGGCGCTGGTGGTCCTTTCGATTTTGGGCTACGCGCTCGGCGATCTCGGCTAATAATATGAGTCCCATGGCTCCGGCCCTAAAGCAGGCGGTCGCGCCGATGCGCGTGCGCGTTGCGGGGTTCTGGCGTCGGTTGGCGGCGGGGATCGTGGATTTCATGGTGCTGGCGTCGGTGTTCGGGATCCTGGCGACGATCGTGGCGGTGGTGCTGCGCCATCCGCTGCCGCGCTTTTCCCAGATCGGGCCCGACTACGTGGTGGACATGGCGGTCAACGGCGGGCTGTTCGCCGAGGCGGGGCTGGCGATGCTGGCCATCTTGGGGTTCCTCTATTTCTTCTTGTTCACGGCGCTGCGCGGGCAAACGTTCGGCAAGCACCTCATGCGCGTGCGCGTGATCGACGCATATGGCGAGCGGCCGTCGATTTGGCGCTCGCTGGTGCGGACGATCGCCTATTTGCCGTCGGCGGTGCTGCTCGCGCTCGGCTTTCTGTGGATCGGGTTCGATCGCGAAAAGCGCGGGCTGCATGATTGGCTCGCCGATACCTACGTGGTGAAGGCGTGACGTCGCGGCTGGCATCGCTCT
>DASXOU010001087.1:0-1643 GCA_036494045.1 Polyangia bacterium
GTTCGGCGGCGACACGTCGCGATGCACGAGCTTGAGCTGCGACACCGAGTGCGCGTGATGCAGGCCGCGGCACAGATTGGCGGCGATGAAGACGGCGACGTCGACGGGAAACGCGATGCCCTTTTTCGCGCAGCGATTCCAGACGGCGCGCAGATCCTTGCCGTCGACGTAATCCATCGCCAGGTACATCTCGACGCCGCCGAGCCCGCCTGCCATGCCGGCATCGAACACCGGCACGAGGTTGCCGTGCGACAGCTTGACGACGACCTTCGCCTCGTCACGAAAGCGCGCGACGTATTCTTTGTCGGCGAGCCCCGGCAGCACGGTCTTGATGACGCACAGCTTCTCCATGCCGTGCTCGCCCTGGCAGGCGAGGTAAAGCGCGCCCATGCCGCCCTGCGCCAAATTGGCGATCAACGTGTAACGCCCGAAACTCCGAGGAAAAGCGTCACCCACGGCGACAAAGATCGTAGCACGACGAAACCAATTTTGTTGTTTTCCCTCCCTGATCTCTTGATCTCCCTGTGGAATGTTCTGTTAACGTGCGGGCCGTGGCCGGCGAGCTGGTACTCGTCATCGACGATAGTCCGACGATCTTGAAGGTCGTTCAGCTCGTGCTCACCAAGGCCGGCTTCGCGGTCGGCACGGCCAGCGATGGCGAAGAAGGCATCGCCGCCGCCGCCAAGCAGCGCCCCGACTTGATCCTGCTCGACTTCGTGATGCCGAAGATGAACGGCTATCAGGTCTGCCGCGCGCTCGCCGAGTCAGAGGCGCTCAAGGACGTGCCCGTCGTCCTCATGAGCGCCAAGGGCGATCAGGTCGGCGAGCGCTTCGTCAAGGTGATGGGCATCGTCGACTACATCACCAAGCCCTTCTCGCCCGACGCCATCACCGCCGTCGTGCAGCACACGATCGAGAAGTATCCCAAGCAAGCAACCGCCGAGGTCGGCGAGAAGACCTTCGACGGGCGCGAGCCGATTCCGACCTTGCGCCAGCCGGCGCCGTCGGTCGACGCCATGGCCTCGGCCGGCGAGTCGGGCCCGGCGCTGCAAGGCAACCTGCGCGCAGTGCCGCTCGCCGAGGTGCTCGGCCTGCTCGCCGCGCAGCGCCAGTGGGGCCTGCTCACGGTCACGCGCGCCGACGGCGCCGCCGTCGACGTCTGCTTCAAGCAGGGCCGCATCGACCTGGCGCTGGCGCACGGCCTCGGCGAAGAGTTCCTGCTCGGCCGCTATCTCGTCGAGGTGTCGACGATGTCGCGGCAGGATCTCGACCTGTTCCTCGAAGGGCGCCAGCCGCAGAGCCGCACCGGCAAGCCCATCGGCGCGCAGCTGGTGAAGATGAACTACGTGCAGCCGAACGAGGTGCGCGAGGCGCTGGTGCGGCAGACGCAAGAGCGCGTGTTCGAGCTCTTGCGCTGGCCCGCCGGAAAATTCAGCTTCACGACGACGCGCGAATTGCCGCCGCTGGCGACCGAAGCCGCGCTCGCGCTCGACGTCGATGGGATCTTGATGGAAGGCTTCCGCCGCGTCGACGAGTGGCACCTCATCGAGCGCGAGATCGACGACTTCGACGCGGTCTTCCTGCGCAACGAGGAGGCCGTGCAGAATGTCGGTCGCGCGCGCTTGACGCGTGACGAGCTGGCC
>DASXOU010001088.1:0-3732 GCA_036494045.1 Polyangia bacterium
CGCGCGCAGGAGCGCCTGGTTGGCCTCGAGGAGGTCCTTGGTGCGCGTGCGCACCTGGGCGACGAGCTTTTCCCGCTCGCGCGCCTCGTTGTCGAGCATCTCCTGGTACTTCACCTGCACCACCGCTTCGTCGGTGACGTCGCGCTGGATCTCGAGCGCGCCGACGGGATTGCCGCCCTCGTCCATGATCGGGATCGCCGACAGGATGAAGCGCATCGGCTTCTCCGAGCCCGCCGGCCGCCCGTCGATCTCGTCGAGGCGCACCTGCTTCTTGTCGGTCCAACATTGCTGCGCGATGCAGCGATCCTGGCAGATGTTGAGCGCCAGCACCTCGTAGCACTTCTTTCCCTTGAGGCCGCGCGCGATGTTGCGCGGCAGCAGCGAGAAAAAAGCGCGGTTGAAGTCGACGATGTTGCGCTCGTGATCGCAGACGAAGTAGCTGTCGATGATCACGTCGCTGATCTGCTTGAACTGCGCGAGAAAGTTATCGAGGGCGCTCACGACAGCTCATTTTATCGGCGATTGACGGGCTCGGCAAGTGCTTGTAAACTATTCGAACCTGGAGGGGTGCGAGTACCCTCCACTACAGTCATTACAGGGGAGCCCAAAGGTCTCATGGAGAAACGACGCGGAGCATCCATCAGCGTCAAGATGATAGCGACTTCGACGCTCCTCATCCTCGGCGTCGTGGCGCTGTTCGGCATCTTGAACATCGTCAACACCAGTCGCGTGTTCGAGGAGCAGGCGCAGCGCCAGCGCGAAGCGTTCGTTACGTCGCTGCAGAAGCGCGGCACCACGCAGACGCGCGATCTGGCGCAGTCGGGCCAGAACGCGATCGTGAACAATGACTGGAAGACGCTGGCCAACTTCGTCCCCAACATCGCCAAGGAGGACACCGAGGTCGCCTACGTCTACGTCGTCGACAAGGACGGCGTGGCGCTGGCGCACTCCGACGAGAAGATGCTCGGCCGGCCGATCACCGATCCGATCGCCAAGGAGCTGATGGCGGCCAAGGAGACGGTGACCAAGGAGGTGTCGACGCCGGCGGGCAAGGAGTATGTGTTCTCGCGCCCGGTTCTCGCCGACGGCACGCGCCAGGGCACCGTCGTGCTCGCCTATTCGCTCAAGGTGCTCGACGAGAACCTGAAGAAGCTCGAGTCCGACAAGGAGGCCGCGTTCCAGGCGGCGTGGGTGCGCACCGCGCTGGTCGGCTTGTTCTTCGTGCTCGTGGGCACGGCGCTGGCGATCTTCCAGGGGCTGCGCATCTCGCGGCCGATCAAGATGTTGGCGTGGCGCGCCGATCAGATCGCGCGCGGCGATCTCGAGACCCGCGTCGAGATCTCGTCGGGCGACGAGATCGGAATGCTCGGCGAGAACTTCAACTACATGGCCGATCGCCTCCTCATCTTGATGCGTGAGACCGCCGAGAAGGCGACGCTCGAGAAGGAGCTCGAGGTCGCGCGCACGATTCAAGAGACGCTGGTGCCGCCGCCCGATCCGGTCGAGCGGCAGTACGTGCGGCTGGCCGGCTACTTTCTGCCAGCCTCGCAGTGCGGCGGCGACTGGTGGACGGTGCACGACATGCCCGACGGCCGCATCCTCGTCGTCATCGGCGACGTCACCGGCCACGGCGTGCCGTCGGCGATGATCACCGCTGCGGCCAAGGCCGCGTGCGACGTCGTGCGCGCCACCGAGGGCGACAAGCTCACGGTCACGCGCCTGCTCGAGGTCATGAACCGCGCCATCTTCGAGAGCGCCAAGCGCAAGTTCGTGATGACCTGCTTCGCGTCGATCCTCGACCCGAAGAAGCGGACCATCACGTACGCCAACGCCGGGCACAACTTTCCGTACTTGTTCCGGCCCGGCGCCGCCGACGGCAACGACTTCCAGGTGCTGATGTCGCGCGGCAATCGCCTCGGCGATCTCGAGGAGTCGACCTACTCGGAGAAGACGGCGCCGCTCAACGGCAACGACGTGCTCGTCTGGTACACGGACGGCATCGTCGAGTGCGAGAACGATCGCGGCGAAGAGTACGGCGAGAAGCGCTTCCGCGCGGCGATTCGTCGCGCCGCCGAGCTCGACCCGGTGGCGATGCGCGAGAGCGTGGTCTCGGCGGCGGGGCAGTTCTTCGGCGACCGTCCGCGCAAGGATGACATCACGATGGTGTTCGCGCGGATCGCATCATGACGGCTGGCCTCGTGCGGCTCGCCGCGCTGGGCGCGGCGGTGATGATGCTGGTCGGCGGATGGGAGCGCGGCGCGGCGGCGCAGAGCAACGTCGGCGGCGGACGCCTCGGCTCGGCGTCTGCCGGCGATCAGTCGCTCGCCGACGGGCGCAAGGCGCTCGAGAGCGATGACTTCGCCACCGCCGAAGCGAAGTTCCGCGAGGCGATCTCGCTCGATCCCAAGCTCAACGACGCCTATTGGCGCCTGGCGGCGATCCTGTACGGCAAGAAGAAGTACAGCGAGGCCGTCGAGCTCTTGCGGCGCGCGCCCGACAAGGACGATCTCGACGTGCGCGAACAGCTCGGGCTCTCGCTCTACAAGACGGCGAACCCGCCGCCGGCGGAGTCGGTGCGCCTGCTCGAAGACGTGGTGTCGAAGCGGCCCGAGTCGTACGCGGCCGAGCTGCAGCTCGGGGAGCACCTGGTCAGGAGCGATCCCAAGCGCGCGGCGGCGGCGCTCGAGGTCTACTTGAAGTATCGGCCGCCGTCGGCGGCGAGCCTCGATCCGCAGATCCACAACGTGCTCGGCACCGCCTACATGCTGGCCAAGGACTACGACGCCGCCGAGCGCGAGTTCGAGGGGCTGCTCAAGACCAAGCCGAACGACATGACCGCCAAGCTGATGCTGGGCGCGGTGCTCGTCGGCAAGGGAGCGTGCAGCCAGGCCATCTCGCTCTACGAGCGCGTGCTCGGCGAAGCGCAGCGGCAGCCGAGCATCTACTACAACCTGGGCACCTGCTATTTGCGCGAGAAACGCTCCGCCGACGCGTTGCGCGAGGCCGAGCTCTACACCAGGGCCAGGCCGAGCGACACCAAGGGCCACGTGCTCTTGTGCGACGCGGTCTTCGAGCAGAGGAATTATTCGCGCGCGCTCGGCGAGTGCCAGCAGGCCGAGCGGCTCGATCAGGTCAACGGCGCCATCAAGGGCAAGGTCGGCCGCATCTACCTCGCGATGAAGAATTACCAGTCGGCGGTGACCTACCTCGAGCAGGCGGTCGCGGGCATGAAGGCGGCGGGCACGGGCAAGGATCCGGAGTTGCTCGGCGCGCTCGCCGAGGCCTACTCGGCGGTGCACGCGCCCAAGGACAAGCTCAACTCGATCGGCGACGATCTGGCGTCGCTCGGAAGAGATCCGAAGGCGCTGGCGACCGCGGGACAGGTCTACTTCCTCGCCGGCAACGACGAGCGCGCGATGGCGGCGCTGCGCGAGTCGCTGGCGCTCGAGCCCAACAGCGCGGGCACGCGCGCGACCCTGGTCAGGGTCATCAACCGGCGCGCCGGCATCACCGTCGAAAAGAACGAGATCGGCGCCGCCTACAACCTGTTGTCGGAGGCGGTGAAGCTGTCGCCCGACGATCTCATGACCAATCGCAACCTCGGCCTGGTGCTGCTCTTGTCGAAGAAGTATTCCGAGGCGGAGCAGGTGCTGCAGCGCTCGTTGCGCAAGGTGCCCAACGACATGGTGGTCAACCGCATGCTCGGGCGCGCGCAGCTCGGGCAGCGCAAGG
>DASXOU010001089.1:0-2060 GCA_036494045.1 Polyangia bacterium
AGGGCGAGCTCGCCGCGCTGTCGCTGCCGCCGGCGCGCCGCTTCGCCTGGCGCCTCTCGGGCCTGGCGACGCTGGTGGCGCTGGTCGCGCGCGCGATCTTCCGCCCGACGGTGATGCTGCTGCAAAACCGCAGCAACGACTACACGGGCGACAACGGCACCGTGCACCTCGTCTATGACGAAGCCATCCTGGCGCCGTGGAACGCGGCGCGCAAACGCATCGGCGCCAGCCTCAACTCGCTCCTCACTGCCGCGCTCTTCGCCGCCAACGCGCGCCGGCATCGCGCGCGCGGCGTCCCGCTCGGCCGCGTCTCGTCGATGCTGCTCATGGAAACACGCCCGCGCGACCGCGGCTTCGTCTCGTTCGCCAACCACCTGGCGTCGTTCGACGTGACGCTGCCGCTCGGCGACGCCGAGGACCTGCCGACGATGGCGCGCGCGATCCAGGCGCAAGTCGACACGCAGCGCCGCGCCAACCGTCCGCTCAAGCGGCTCCTCGCCGAACGCGGGATCGCGCTCGGGATGCGCCTTTCGACGATGCGCCAGCTCGTCTTCGAGTCGAAGCATCCGAGCTACAACCTCAACTTCTCGAACCTGATCGCGCTCGACTTCCCCATGCTCGCCGGCGACGGCTGGCGCGTCGACGACGTGCGCATCACGACGCCGGTCGGCCCGCGCAACGGCATCGCGCTCACCGTCATCCGCTACGGCGGCCGGCTCACGTTCAACTTCAACTACAAGTCGTCGGCCGCGTCGCGCGACGACGCCGAAGCGCTGTCACGCGAATTCTCGACGGTGCTGGCCGAGCTGCAAGCCTAGATCCGCACGCGCCGCTCGCTCGTATCCTTGTCATGAGGCTCGCGCTTCCGCTTCTCCTGTTGTCGTTCGCCACGCCGGCGCGCGCCGCCGAGCCCGCACCGGGCGTGAAATTCGAGACCTGGTCCGACGATCTCTTCGCCCGCGCGCGCGCCGAGCATCGCTTCGTCATCCTCGATCTCGCCGCCGTCTGGTGCCACTGGTGCCACGTGATGGAGGAGACTACCTATCGCGATCCCGCCGTCGTCGCGCTCGTCGGCGCGCACTTCATCGCCGTGCGCGCCGATCAAGACGCCGATCCGGAGCTGTCGCGCCGCTACGAGGATTGGGGCTGGCCGGCGACCATCGTCTTTGGCCCCGACGGCAGCGAGATCGTCAAGCACCGGGGATACCTGCCGCCGGCGCAGATGACGTCGCTGCTGCAAGCGATCGTCGACGATCCGTCGCCCGGCCCATCGGTGCGTCCGGAGCCGGCGTGGCGCGGCTCGACGGCGACGCGGCTGCCGCCGGCGATGCGCCGCGCGCTCGAGCGCACCTTCGTCGCCGCGTTCGATCGCGCGCACGCCGGCTGGGGCACGGCGCACAAGTTCCTCGATCCCGAGCCGGTCGAGCTCGCGCTCGCCGATCCGCGCTACGAAACGCTCGCGCGCCGCACGCTCGACGCCGCGCTCGCGCTCGTCGATCCGGTGTGGGGCGGCATGTACCAATATTCCGACAAGGTCGATTGGAGCTCGCCGCACTTCGAGAAGATCATGTCGGTGCAGGCCGGCGCCATCGAGCTCTACGTGCGCGCCTGGTCGCGCTGGCACGATCGGCGCTATCTCGACGCGGCGCGCGCGATCGCGCGCTACCTGACGACGATGCTGTCGAGCGGCGACGGCGCCTTCTACGTCAGCCAGGACGCCGATCTCGACGCCGACACCAGCGGCCACGTCTATTACGCGCACGACGACGAGGGGCGCCGCGCGCTCGGCATGCCGCGCATCGACACGCACGTCTATGCGCGCGAGAACGGCTGGGCCATCACCGCGCTCGCGCGCCTCGCCGCCGTCGACGGCGCCGGACCGTGGCGCGACCGCGCGCTCGCCGCCGTCGCGTGGATCGACGCCCATCGCAGAAGCAGCAACGGGCTCTACGCGCACGGCGAGCACGATCGCGGCGGGCCCTACCTCGGCGACACGCTGGCGATGGCCGAAGCCTTCGCCGCGCTCGGCGAGCGCACGCGCGCCGTCGCCGCGCTGCACG
>DASXOU010001090.1:0-4205 GCA_036494045.1 Polyangia bacterium
CGAGTCGGTGTTGCGGGTGTTGTCACGGTTGCGCTGCGCCACCGTCGCCTCGACGGCGCGGCGCGCGGCTCCTGACACATCGGTGCTCGCCGGCGCGCCGGGCGCCGAGTCGGTCCCCTCCGCCGACCCGGCCCTCCCGGCGTCGCCGACGCTCACCGGCGAACGGACGCAGCACCACGCCAGCGCCAACACCGAGGCGCCCCCCACGATCCACCATCCGTGGCGTCGCCACCCGCGTGGTGTGACGTTTCCGTTCATGTGGGAGTTATCGGCGATCGCCCAAAAGAGTTGCGTGCCCGGCGCGAAAAAGAAGGCGATCGGCGTCTGTCAGGAGACTTGCGGCGCTCGTCGCCTGCAATCTTCGTGGCGGACCTCACATGCTATGCTCACCGCCCGCATGGCACTCGAACGTCCCTTCAAGCTGGTCTCGGAGTACACGCCGCGCGGCGATCAGCCCAAGGCGATCAAGGAGCTCGTCGACGGGCTCCATCGCGGCGACCGGCATCAGACGCTGCTCGGCATCACCGGCTCGGGCAAGACGTATACCGCCGCCTGCGTGATCGAGGCGCTGCAGCGCCCGACCTTGATCATGGCGCACAACAAGACGCTGGCGGCGCAGCTCTACGGCGAGTTCAAGGATCTCTTTCCCGAGAACGCCGTCGAATACTTCGTCAGCTACTACGATTACTACCAGCCCGAAGCCTACGTGGTTTCGTCGGACACGTTCATCGAGAAGGACTCCCTCATTAATGAGGAGATCGATCGCATGCGCCACTCGGCCACGCGATCGGTCTTGTCGCGGCGCGACGTCATCGTGGTGGCCTCGGTGTCGTGCATCTACGGCATCGGCGATCCCAACTATTATCGTGGGCTCGTCGTCGACCTCGACGTCGGGCAAGAGCTGCGCCGCGACGCTCTGTTGCGACGGCTCGTCGATCTGCAGTACGAGCGCAACGACGTCGACTTCCACCGCGGCACCTTTCGCGTGCGCGGCGACATCGTCGAGGTCTTCGTCGCGCACGAAGAGGAGACCGCGCTACGCATCGAGTTCTTCGGCGACGAGATCGAGAACATCAGCGAGATCGATCCGCTGCGCGGCAAGATCAAGGGCAAGGCCAAGCAGGCGCACATCTTCCCGGCGTCGCATTACGTGACGCCGGCGTCGCAGCTGGTGCGCGCCATCGACGCGATCAAGATCGAGCTGCGCGAGCGGCTCACGGAGCTGTCGGCGAACATGAAGCTCGTCGAGAAGCAGCGGCTCGAGCAGCGCACCATGTTCGACATCGAGATGCTCGAGCAGATGGGGCACTGCAACGGCATCGAGAACTATTCGCGCCATCTGTCGGGGCGCAAGCAGGGCGAGCCGCCACCGACGCTGATTGATTATTTCCCCAAGGACTTTTTGCTCTTCGTCGACGAGTCGCATCAGACCGTGCCGCAGGTGTCGTCGATGTACAAAGGCGATCGCTCGCGCAAGGAGACGCTGGTCGAGTACGGCTTTCGCTTGCCGTCGGCGCTCGACAATCGGCCGCTCAAGTTCGAGGAGTGGGAAGAGCGGCTGTCGCAGATCGTGTACGTGTCGGCGACGCCGGGCGACTATGAGCTCAAGAAGTCCGACGGCGTGGTGGTCGAGCAGGTGATTCGGCCGACGGGGCTCCTCGATCCCGAGATCGAGGTGCGGCCGGTCAAGGATCAAGTCGACGATCTCCTGGCCGAGATCCGCGAGCGCGTCAAAGTCACCGAGCGCGTGCTCGTGACCACGCTGACCAAGCGCATGGCCGAGGATCTGACCGAGTACTTCACCGATCTCGGCGTCAAGGTGCGCTATCTGCACTCGGACGTCGAGACGCTCGAGCGCATCGAGATCATCCGCGATCTGCGGCGCGGCGAGTTCGACGTGCTCGTCGGGATCAACTTGTTGCGCGAGGGGCTCGACCTGCCCGAGGTGTCGCTGGTGGCGATCCTCGACGCGGACAAGGAAGGCTTTCTGCGCAGCGATCGCTCGCTGATCCAGACGTGCGGGCGCGCGGCGCGCAACGTCAAGGGCAAGGTCATCATGTACGGCGACAAGATGACGGCGGCGATGAAGCACGCGATCGCGGAGACCGAGCGGCGGCGCACCATTCAGGCGGCGTATAACAAGAAGCACAAGATCACGCCGAAGACGGTGCAGCGCGCGATCTTGGATATGCGCGGCTCCGTCGTCGACGGCGATTACGTCGACTTCGACAAGCTGCCCGAGCGCATGGCCAAGGCGGCCGACGCCAAGAAGAAGTACATCGCCGACGTGAAGGTCGAGGACATTCCCAAGACGGTGGCCGACATGCGCAAGCAGATGCACGCGGCGGCCGAGGAGATGGACTTCGAGAAGGCGGCGGAGCTGCGCGATCGCATCAAGGCGCTCGAGGCGATCCAGCTCGCCGTGGGTTGAGCATGAGCGACGTTCCCGGATACATCCACGGGTACACCGACGAGGAAGCGCAGCGGCTGATCGATCAGGCGGAGTTTCTCGCGCCCTGGGTCTTCGACGGCGTGACGCTCGACGGCGTGCGCACGCTGCTCGAGGTCGGCATGGGCGTGGGCGCCGAGACGCGGCTCTTGCGCGCGCGTTGGCCCGAGCTGCGCGTCATCGGCTGCGACATCGCCGAGGCGCAGCTCGGTCACGCGCGGCGCGTCTTGGCCGCGGACATCGCGGCCGGCGCGGTCGAGCTCATGCGCGCGTCGGCGACGGCGGTGCCGCTGCCGTCGGCGTCGGCGGACGCGGGGTTCGTCTGCTGGCTGCTCGAGCACGTGCCCGATCCGGCGGCGGTGATGCGCGAGGTGGCGCGCGTGGTCAAGCCGGGCGGGCGCGTGTTCGTGACCGAGGTCTACAACCACAGCTTGACGGTGGAGCCGACGCAGCCGGCGCTCGAGCGCTACTGGGCGGCGTTGAACGCGACGCAGCGACGGGCGGGCGGGCATCCGAACATCGGCGCGCGCCTAGGCGAGCTGGCGGCGGCGGCGGGGCTCGAGATCGTGTCGCACCGGTTTCTGCCGGTGCTCGGCGACGCGCGCGATCCGGCGCGGCGCGCGGCGATCATGCGCTACTTCCTGACGCTGATGAAGTCGGCCGAGCCGCAGCTGCGCGCCGCCGGCGCCGTCGACGAGCGCGAGCTGGCGGCGGTGTGGGCCGGCTGGGAGGCGGCGCTGGCCGCGCCCGACGGTCTCTTCGCCTACACCATGTGCAAGCTCGAAGCACGCGTGCGATGAGCGAGCGGCGCGGCGAATACGGCGTCGACGGCAACATCGTCGGCGTCGTCGCCATGAGCGCGGGCGGGCTGACGCTTCTCGTGCTCGCGATCGTGCTGGCGTGGGGCGCGCGCCTGGTTCCGGCGGTGTGCGCGTTCGCCGGCGCCGCGTCGCTGCTCGGCACCATCGGCATCTACCTGCACACCACGCGGCGCGGGAAGTTCGCGGTCTGGGCCGAGCTCGTCGACGGGCTCGGCCTCAGCGGCGATGAGCGCGTGCTCGACGTCGGCTGCGGCCGCGGCGCGGTCCTGACGATGGTGGCCAAGCGGCTTCCGCGCGGACGCGCCGTCGGGCTCGACTTGTGGAGCGGCGCCGATCAGCTCGGCAACGGGCCGGCCGCCGCGCGCCGCAACCTCGACGCCGAGGGCGTGCGCGCGCGCTGCGCCCTCTTCACCGGCGACATGCGCTCGATGCCGTTCGCCGACGGCTCGTTCGACCTCGTCGTGTCGAGCCTCGCCATCCACAACATCCTCGACCGCGGCGGCCGCGCGCAGGCGATCGACGAGGTCGCGCGCGTGGTGCGGCCCGGCGGCCGCGTCGTGATCGCGGACCTCGCGTGGACCGGCAGCTACGCCCGCGGGCTGGCCGCGCGCGGCCTCGGCGACGTGCAGCGCCGCCACCTCGGCTGGCGCTTCTGGTGGGGCCTCGCGTTCCCGGCGACCCGCCTGGTCCACCGCACACAAGCCGCCCGCTTCTTCCGCGTCCTGACGCTGCGACTTGCCCGCCAACGCCGAGGAAGATCCGTCGGTGCACGTCCGTAACCCAAGCTCGGAGGGAGCCATGTCCGTCATTGTCGAGATCCGTGCCGCCGAAGGCGGCGATGATGCCAAGCAGCTCGTCCAAGAGCAGCTCGCGATCTACGCGCGCCGCGCGCTTCGCCACGGTCTTTGAGATCGTCCTCCTCGAAGAGCGCCGCG